>NZ_JAQFUL010000050.1:0-37025 GCF_027716265.1 Bacillus cereus group sp. Bc031 | reverse complement strand
AAAGTACATTACGTGTTTTTTAGTTTGTTTGAACGAAAGTTCATTTTGTTTTCGTTCTTAAGTTGATGGGCATGGGGCCTTGGCATGAAGTTGGGCATTTACATCAGCAGGCACCTTGGGAGTGGGAAGACCTGGGAGAGGTAACCGTTAATATTTACTCTTTAGCAGTTCAAACTAAGTTTGGTCATCAAACGAGGCTGGAAGAAGAGGAGCGCTACAAGGCAGCTTTTGCTTATTTAGGTCAAACAGATGCACAAGAGAAGATGAATGAGTTCGAGAAGTTGGTTATGTTTTGGCAATTGCATTTAGCTTATGGAGATCAATTTTATCCGAAACTACATCAGATGTATCGTATGTTACAAAATACAGAAATGCCTAAATCTGATGAAGAGAAAAAGCAGTTGTTTATTTACATGACATCAAAGCTGGCTGGTCAAAATTTAACTCCTTTCTTTGAAAAATGGGGATTAACTCCAAAGGATGATAATAGAGACAAGATAGAGAAATTAAATTTACCGAAATTAGAAAAAGAAATATGGTTATCTACAGACAGCAATCCAATTCGTGAAAAACAAACTGGATTATATGAGGTTCCATACGGTGAGCCGAATGATACAAAAATCCAAAATGTAGAAATTGGTACTACATATGATGAGAAAAAGGCAAAAGAACTCGTACAGAATTTAGGGAAGGGTGTCAAAACAACGGGCGTAATTATGCAAGATAAGCCCGAAGTTGGAGAAAAAACTGTAAAAGTAGAGATTATGGATGAAAAAGGGAATAAGAATTTCATTCCTGTTGTAGTGAATATTGGTTATGGTGATAGTTTAGTATTTAAAGGGCTTAATTATGATACTAATATTAAATCCATCGTAACACTGCAACATGATCAGAAAAAGTTTAGTGCGATGGCCGATTCAAATCCAGTACACTATTATTTTAAAGAAGACACGTATTTTGAATTCTCATTACTAGGCCAAAATGGAAATGAGAAAAAGAAAGCAACAGTAAAAGGTGTTGAAAATGCGGAAGAATTCGCGAAATCAATTAATGGGTTAGAGTTCGAGTATGGTGATGTAGTGAAAGTGTATCACGCTGAATCAGATCGCTTTAATTGGTATCAAAATAATGACTTTATCGGTCAAGGTAAGGCAAAGGTAGAGAAAGAATTATTATTTAAAGTAACAGAAAAGGGCTTTGAGCGAATGGGGGCCCAGCAAGAAGTAAAGGCGTTGCCACAAAAAGTAGTAATCGGAACAAACAGTGAAACATTAGACGCAAAAAACTTTGTTCAAGTGAAAGATGGAGAAGTAATTGGATTTGTAGAAAAACCAAATACAACAAAAATCGGTGAACAAAAAGTAAAAGTAGAAACGAAAGATCGTTTTGGAAATAAGAAAGTGACAGAAGTACCATTAGAAGTGACGTATGGAGATAGTATCGCATATGTGGGATATAACAATGACATTGCTTCAATCGTAACTTTAAAGCATGATGATAAGAAATTCCATGCGACTGATATGGATAGTCAAATCCATAAATATTTTAATAAAGAGCTATACATGGGAATGACGTTATACGATGGAGAAGGAAAAGAGAAAAAACATGTAACAGCAGAAGGGCAAGAAACTTCAAAGGACTTTGCGAAGCAAGTGAATGGTATGCAGTTCGAGTATGGAGATGTAGTGAAAGTATTTCATGCGGAACCAGATCGTTTGAAATGGTATCAAAATAACAATCTTATTGGTCAAGGTGAGAAACAAGGAACGAAAGAACTATTCTTCAAAGTGACAGAAAAAGGTTTTGAGAGAATGGACATGCTACAAGAAGTAACAGCAAAGCCACAAACAGTAGTAGTCGGAACAGAAATTGAAAAGCTAGATGCGAAAAACTTTGTTGAAGTAAAAGGCGGAGAAGTAGTTGGATTTGCGGAGAAACCAAATACAACAAAAATCGGTAAACAAACAGTAAAAGTAGAAACGAAAGATCGTTTCGGAAATAAGCAAATAACAGAAGTGCCAGTAGAAGTGATTTACGGAGATAGCATTATGTTCTTCGGTACATGGCACGACGGAACGAATATTAAATCGATTGTTACATTAAATCATGAAGAAAAGAAATTCAGTACAACAGATTCAGAAGGTCCAATGCATACTTCATTTAAAGATGAAAAGTATATGGCGATGGCTGTATATGATAAAGATGGGCAAGAGAAAAAAGAAGTAACAGTAAAAGCATCTGAAAATACAAAAGAATTTGCAGCGCAATTCAATGGTATGGCTTTTGAATATGGTGATATAGTAAAAATTTATCAAAAAGAATTTGATCGTTTTAAAGTGTATAAAAAGAATGAATTCATTGATGCGAAGTATGGTGTTAACGAAGTGTTCTTTAAAGTGACAACGCAAGGTTTTGAACAAATGGGAGCGCAGCAAGAAGTAAAAGCGTTGCCACAAAAAGTGGTAATCGGAACAAACAGTGAAACATTAGATGCGAAGAAGTTTGTTGAAGTAAAAGGTGGAGAAGTAGTAGGTTTTGTAGGGATGCTAGATACATCGAAGATTAGTAAACAAACAGCGAAAGTAGAAACGAAAGATCGCTTTGGAAATAAGAAAGTGACAGTAGTTCCTGTAGAAGTTACATATGGAGATAGTATAGTATATCAAGGTGTGTCCAATGTAACGCGTTCGATTGTTACGTTAAATCATGATGAAAAGAAATTACATGCAACATTTACAAATGATACAATTCATTATCGTTTTGTAAATGAACAGTATATAGGTCTTACGATTTATGATGGAAATGGAAACGAGAAAAAACATGTAACAGCAGAAGGGCAAGAAACTTCAAAGAATTTTGCTGAGCAAGTAAACGGTACGCCATTCCAGTATGGGGATACGATAAAAGTGTATCATGCAGAATCTGATCGTTTAAGTTGGTATAAAACTGGTGAGTTACTTGGAAAAGGAGATGCGAAGAAATTTAAAGAGATTTCCTTCAAGATTACTCCAAATGGTTTAGAACAAGTACAATAATAAAAAGCTCGTAAAACACTATGTTTTACGAGCTTTTCTTTATTATTCAGCTTCAGAAACAACTGTGAAGCGTTCGTTTACGTGTTTTGGATTTTCGATTTCATCAAGTGCTGCTACTGCGAAGTCTTCGTAACTTACGTAGCTATCACCTTTTGCGTTCACAAGAAGATTGTCTTTGCCAGCTGTATAAGAACCAGTGCGTTTTCCTAATGCGAATAGTGCAGAAGGGCTGATGAATGTCCAAGTAATATCGTTAGTTTGTTGCAGAATTTCTAAGTTTTTACCTTGGTTTTGAGCTGTTGCAAGGTATTCTTTCGGGAAACCTGGCGTTTCAAATACACGTGTTGTTTTCTCTTCGTCTACAAATAAGCTTCCAGCGCCGCCAACTACAAGTAATTTTGTATTTGGTGCACCTTTCATAGCTTCAATAAGTACGTTTCCTGCATCTACGTGAAGGTGTTCTTCGCCTGCTGGAGCGCCGAATGCATTGACAACTACATCGAATGCCTCTAGGTCGTTAGATGTAAGAGAGAATACATCTTTCTCTAAAACTTTTACATTGTCTTCTGTAATTTTTGCAGCGTTTCTTACGATTGCAGTTACTTCATGTCCGCGATCCAATGCTTCTTTTAAAATACGACTTCCTGCTTTACCAGTTGCTCCGATAATTCCGATTTTCATAATAAATCCCTCCAAAGTGTTTTGTTAAAGTGTATATCTGAAAGTGAATGAATGTATTGTAATTAGGTTTGTTACAACCTGTCGTAATCATTATAGTTACAGGTTGGTATTTTTGTTAATGGGTTGTTTAGGAATTTGTTTTTTGTTTTAGTATGTACATTTGCTAAAAAGAGGAGTCATGAAACCTCTAATATTTGGAAATTGAAAATTGTCGAAAAATGTTGATTTTTAAATATTTTTTAAATATAATTCGTTTTATGGAGAAAAGGAGGGGTTAATTGTATGAATATTTTGGAACAATTCGTTTCATCGACGAATACAATTCTTTGGTCGTATATTCTTATTGCAATGTTAATTGGTTTAGGTCTTTATTTTTCTATTAAATTGAAATTCGTACAAATTACTCATTTAGGGGAAATGATTCGATTAATGAGTGATGGATTAACTGGAAAGACGCGTAAAAAAGGTAGTGTATCTTCTTTCCAAGCATTTTGTATGAGTTCAGCAGCCCGTATTGGTATCGGTAACTTAGCTGGGGTAGCTTTAGCGATTTCTATGGGAGGACCTGGAGCAGTATTTTGGATGTGGGTTATTGCGATTATTGGGGCGTCTTCAAGTTTTGTAGAAAGTACGCTTGCCCAAATTTATAAAGTAAAAGACGGCAGTGGCTTCCGTGGTGGTCCTGCTTATTATATGGAAAAAGGTTTAAATAAACGTTGGATGGGAATTTGGTTTTCTATCCTTATTACAGTTAGTTACGGTTTAATTTTCAACTCAGTACAAGCAAATACAGTTACATTAGCGTTTAAAAATGCATTTGGTTTAGAACGTTATATTGTTAGGATTGTATTAGCTGTATTAGTTGCAGTTATTATTTTTGGTGGTGTAAAAAGTATCGCACGTATGTCGGAAATGATTGTTCCGCCAATGGCGCTTATTTATATTGCGGTAGCTATTTTCGTGGTCATTAAAAACTTCTATTTAATACCAGATGTGTTTACAGAAATCTTTAAAGGTGCATTCGGTTTAGATTCAGCTGTAGGTGGCGGTATCGGTGCTGCGATGAAATATGGTATTCAGCGCGGATTATTTGCGAACGAAGCAGGTATGGGTAGTGCGCCGAACGCGGCAGCAACAGCTGATGTAACGCATCCAGCAAAACAAGGTTTTATTCAAACAATTGGCGTATTAGTAGATACATTCTTAGTATGTACATCAACAGCATTTATCGTACTATGTTCTGGTGCATATAAAGCAACGAATTTAGAAGGTATTGAACTAACACAAAATGCATTAAGTTCACAAATTGGCCCATGGGCAAGTAGCTTCTTAGCGATTATTATTTTCTTATTTGCGTTTAGTTCACTTTTAGGAAACTACTATTATGGTGAAACGAATATTGAATTCATTAAACAAAGTAAAACTTGGTTAACAATTTACCGTATTGCGGTAGTGGGAATGGTATTATTCGGTTCTGTTGCGACGCTTCAAGTTGTTTGGAATATGGCAGACTTATTTATGGGTCTAATGGTAATCACAAACTTAATTGCGATTACACTTCTTGGCCGATTTGCGTATGCGGCATTGGCAGACTATGTAAGGCAAAAGAAACAAGGAAAAGATCCAGTCTTCCGTGCAGATTCTATTTCTGGTTTAACGAATACAGAGTGTTGGGATAAGTCAGCGGTAACGGATAAAGAAAAAGCAGTGTAAATGAAAAGGCGAGCATCGAGTTGAATTCGATGCTCGCCTTTTTTGTTGTAGTAAAGGATGAAAAGGGTGAGAGGTAATTGTTAATATAATTTTTGTTTGTTCATTTCTCATATTATTTGTAGGGAACGTACTGTCTTAAAGGTATGGCTGGTCGCATAGGATGAGTGATTTAGTATTGGATAAATGTGCGTACTAGTTATAATTTTGCGTAAAAAAACACATGTGTTAAGTAAGTTAACCTACTTATGTTAGAAAACCTAACATAAAGTTCTTGATTACTAAGAGTTTTTAGAATATAATTTTCTTATTGTTAGGAAGAGGGGGCAATGCAATTATGGATTTTTTAGCTAAGGTAATTGGGGATATAAATAATGTCCTTTGGTCATATATCATTATTGCGATGTTAATTGGGTTAGGACTTTACTTTTCATTTCGTGTGAAATTTGTCCAAGTTCGTTACTTCGGTGAAATGATTCGATTGCTTGGGGATGGGGCGAGTTCGAAAACGAGGAAAGCACAAAAAGAGAAGAGTGGTGTATCATCATTCCAGGCTTTTTGTATGAGTACAGCTTCTCGTGTAGGTACTGGTAACTTAGCTGGTGTAGCTATTGCAATTTCAGCAGGTGGTCCAGGAGCAGTATTTTGGATGTGGTTAATCGCGGTAATTGGGGGTGCTTCTGCATTTGTCGAGAGCACATTAGCGCAAATTTATAAAGTGAAAGATGGGAATACGTTCCGTGGTGGCCCAGCGTATTATATGGAAAAGGGTTTAAATAAGCGCTGGCTTGGAGCTATTTTCTCTGTATTAATAACAGTAAGTTTCGGATTAATTTTTAACGCTGTACAATCTAATACTGTAGCAGCTGCTTTTGATGGGGCATTCAAAACAGATAGTAGATTAGTAGGTCTTGTAATGGCTGGTTTACTTGCAGTTATTATTTTTGGCGGAGTAAAGCGAATTGCACGCGCGGTTGAAATGATTGTTCCAGTAATGGCGATTATTTATGTAGCAGTAGCATTATTCGTTGTTGTAACAAACATTACGGCAATTCCGTATGTATTTAAAGAAATTTTCTTACATGCTTTCGGAATTAAAGAAGTAGTAGGCGGGGGATTAGGTGCTGCGATTTTATTAGGGGTAAAACGCGGATTATTCTCAAATGAAGCAGGTATGGGTAGTGCGCCGAACGCGGCTGCGACTGCAAACGTAACGCACCCAGTTAAACAAGGTTTCATTCAAACTTTAGGGGTATTTACAGATACATTATTAATTTGTAGTTGTACAGCATTTATCATTCTTTTATCAGATGTGCATAATGCAGCTGATTTAAATGGTATTCAATTAACGCAACAAGCGTTAAGTCAACATATCGGTCCATGGGCTTCTATATTTGTAGCAGTTGCAATCTTCTTGTTTGCATTTAGTTCATTAGTAGGTAACTACTACTATGGTGAAACGAATATTGAATTCTTAAATGGAAGTAAAGTGCTATTAACAGCTTACCGCATTGCTGTACTTGGTATGGTTATGTTAGGTTCTGTAGCAACAATTCAAATCGTTTGGGATTTAGCAGATTTATTCATGGGTATTATGGCTGTTATTAACTTAGTGGCAATCGTATTCCTTTCTAAGTACGCTTTTGCGGCATTATCAGATTATGTAAAGCAAAAGAAACAAGGAACAGATCCAGTCTTCTATGCGAATTCAATTCCAGGTTTGAAAAATACAGAGTGCTGGGAAGAGCAAGTAGCAGATAAAGAAAAAGCGGTATAATGAGGTGAGCATCAAGTGAAACTTGATGCTCATTTTTTGTTTTATCCAGATATTTGTCGGTAGTAAAAGACGAACATTAATGAGTGTTTTATAATAAAATGTAATTTTTTAAAGAAAAGTGCGGATATGAGTTGTGATTTATGTTAGAATGGAAAATGCCTTTGAAACAAGAGGTTTTATGATTTTTCCTATCTGATTGAAGATTTTGGAGGGGAAATGGAAAGTTCGGGTTATTTCTTGTTTTAGTGGTCAGACGTTCAACGTTAATGAAGAGTTAAATGGAGGATTTTATTAATGAAGTTTGTTATGTTTCTTGTAGGATTACTCGTTGTATTTGTACTCGGTTTTCTTATAAGCTCCGATCGAAAGAAGATTAAGTATAAACCAATCGCAATTATGCTTATTATTCAGCTAGCATTATCTTATTTCTTATTAAATACACAAGTTGGTTATATTTTAGTAAAAGGAATTTCAGATGGATTTGGCGCGCTTCTTGGATATGCAGAAGCTGGAATCGTTTTCGTATTTGGTGGCCTTGTTAATAAAGGAGAGGTTTCATTCTTCTTAACAGCGTTATTACCAATCGTATTCTTTGCCGTTTTAATTGGAATTCTGCAACACTTTAAAATTTTACCGATATTTATTCGTGCTATTGGTACGTTGTTAAGTAAAGTAAATGGTCTAGGAAAATTAGAATCATATAACGCAGTAGCAGCTGCCATTGTTGGGCAAGCGGAAGTATTTATTACAGTAAAAGATCAATTAAGTAAAATCCCAAAACACCGTTTATATACATTATGTGCATCTTCTATGTCGACAGTATCGATGTCAATCGTCGGTTCTTACATGAAAATGATCGAACCAAAATATGTAGTAACAGCACTTGTATTAAATTTATTTAGTGGTTTCATTATTATTCATATTATTAACCCGTACGATATTACAGAAGAAGAAGATACACTGAAATTAGAAAATAAGAAAAAACAGTCATTCTTTGAAATGCTAAGCGAATATATTATGCTTGGTTTCACAATCGCGATTACGGTAGCAGCGATGTTACTTGGTTTCGTAGCATTAATTACAGCAATCAATAGCTTGTTTGATTCTATGTTCGGTATTACATTCCAAGCTATTTTAGGATACATTTTCTCACCATTAGCATTCGTAATGGGTATTCCGCAAGCAGAGATGGTAACAGCGGGACAAATTATGGCAACGAAATTAGTATCAAACGAATTTGTTGCGATGCTTGATCTTGGAAAAGTAGCTGGTGATTTATCGGCTCGTACAGTTGGTATTCTTTCTGTATTCCTTGTATCATTTGCGAACTTCTCATCAATCGGAATTATCGCAGGTGCAACGAAAGGTATCGATGAAAATCAATCAAATGTTGTATCATCATTCGGTCTACGCCTTGTGTACGGTGCGACATTAGTAAGTATTTTATCAGCGATTATCGTTGGTGTTATGTTATAAAAAAGATGGTCCTAGCTCATAGCTAGGGCTATTTTTTTATGGTAAATTTGCATAGAAAAACCAATTAATTAGGAATATATTAACATATAAAAATCTTTTTAAATTTATATTGCTTTTCAGTTAGATAACGCTTACAATTTGATTTGTAGGTGGTATCAATTTCAGACTTTCAAGTATGGTAGGAGAGAAGAGGCTACCTTTAATAAATTGCAATTTATGTAAACGCTTACTGATTTTAGATAACAGTTGAATAGTATTTAGGGGTTTTAAATTTTTTTAACATCAATGGTCAGACGTCATTCGTTATACGTTATACGTTATACGTTATACGACCAATAACTCGTGGGAGAAGTGGAGGATTCACATATGAAAATAGTAATGTTTCTAGTCGGTTTACTTGTAGTATTTGTACTAGGGTTCCTTATCAGTTCAGATCGCAAGAAAATTAAATATAAACCAATTGCACTTATGCTTGTCATTCAATTGGTACTTGCATATTTCTTACTGAATACAAAAGTCGGATTTGTATTAGTAAAAGGGATTGCAGATGGGTTTGGCGCTATTTTAAAATTTGCGGAAGCAGGGGTTAATTTCGTATTTGGTGGTCTAGCAAATGATGGACAAGCACCATTCTTCTTAACGGTATTATTACCAATCATTTTCTTAGCAGTATTAATTGGGATCTTACAACATATTAAAATTTTACCGATTATCATTCGTGCAGTCGGTTTCCTATTAAGTAAAGTGAACGGTTTAGGAAAACTAGAATCATATAATGCAGTAGCAGCTGCGATTGTTGGTCAAGGGGAAGTATTCATTACAGTAAAAGATCAATTAAGCAAATTACCGAAAAATCGTTTATACACACTTTGTGCATCTTCCATGTCTACAGTATCGATGTCAATTGTCGGTTCTTATATGAAAATGATTGATCCAAAATATGTAGTAACGGCACTTGTATTAAACTTATTTAGTGGATTCATTATCGTTCATATTATTAATCCATATGACGTGAAAGAAGAAGACGACATTTTAGAATTACAAGAAGATAAAAAGCAAACATTCTTTGAAATGTTAGGCGAATATATTATGCTTGGTTTCTCTATCGCTGTAACAGTAGCGGCGATGTTAATTGGTTTCGTAGCATTAATTACAGCAATTAATGGTGTGTTCGATTCAATTTTCGGAATCACATTCCAAAGCATTTTAGGATACATTTTCTCACCATTAGCATTCGTAATGGGTATCCCAACATCAGAGATGTTAACAGCAGGACAAATTATGGCAACGAAATTAGTAACGAACGAATTCGTTGCAATGCTTGATCTTGGTAAAGTAGCTGGTGATTTATCAGCTCGTACAGTAGGTATTTTATCTATCTTCCTTGTATCATTTGCGAACTTCTCATCAATCGGAATTATCGCAGGTGCAACGAAGAGTATCGATGGCAAACAAGCAAACGTTGTATCATCATTCGGATTAAAACTTGTATACGGTGCAACGTTAGTAAGTATATTATCAGCGGTTATCGTTGGGGTTATGCTTTAATAAATAGTAAAGAGGTCGTTTATCTCTCGCCTAGAGGGATGAACGGCTTTTTTTGTTTTGGTATGATAAATAGTGTGGAGAGGGGAATTAGGGTGAAAGAACAGAATAGTTTAAAGGAATTTGATGAGGTTATAGATAACATTAATCGTTTAACTGGAGAAGATGCTAGAGCGTTTTTGAAATTGATACATGGATATTTGAGCATAGTAGAAGAAGGAGATGGAACTTTTAATAGTGACTTTGTTGAAAAGGTTTCTGGGCTCTATAAAAAGGATGTGGCGAGGGTTATTCAACTTAGAGAAGAAATAAAAAAATCACCTTAATCCATTCATTAAGGTGATTGAAATACTACTCAGCTGGAGGCGTAAATGTACGTTTCTCTAATTCAGCATCTAGCATAAATAATGCGTTTGAATCGCTTGTAATACGTTTTAATTTTTGGATAATGCTATCGAATGAAGCTTCTTCTTCTACTTGCTCATCGACGAACCATTTTAAGAATGTAATTGTTGCGTGTTCACGCTCATCCCAGGCGATATTAGATAGGTTGTAAATACGTTTCGTTACTTCACGCTCGTGCTCAAGTGCTACTTCAAAAGCATTCAGTACAGAGTCATATTCGTTATTTGGATTATCAAATCCAGTAATAATAGCGCGCTCACCGCGGTCATTAATGTAGTTGTAAAGCTTCATTGCGTGGAAACGTTCTTCTTCAGCTTGTACAAGGAAAAAGTTAGCGAATCCATCGTAGCTCTCGGCTGTACAGTAAGCAGCCATTGCCATATAAGCGTGGGCAGAGTAAAATTCAAAGTTCATTTGATCGTTTAGTGCGTCGTGCAATTTTTTTGATAACATAAAATCCCCCTTAGTATTGTGACAAGAATATTATACCATAATTGATAATATTCTCATTTAGATGTCTCGAACCTTTTCGAAAGCTTTGTGACGTGTGCGTCCATAATGTCTTGTAAGTCCAAATCATATTTTTGCGAAAGAATAATAAGATTAGATAGTACATCACCAAGTTCTTCTTTTAGTTCTTGTTTTAGCTCTTCTTCTGTTTTCACGTTTTCATCAGGACGATCCCGACCGATTTCGATTGCGCGAACAACGCGTGAAACTTCCCCAACTTCCTCTGTTAAGAAATTTAACCGAATAAAGGCATTATACTGTGACCAGCTTCGTTTTTCGTAAAATTCCTCAACCCATCTTTCAAATGCGACAATATCCATTTCTTTCTCATCCCCTCAATATGTTGTACAATGTTCATTGTATCATAACAATATATAGTTTTGGGGTGTAAGGATGAGAAAGATTTGTGTGTTTGCAGGTTCCAATTTAGGGGAGAGACCAGAGTTCAAAGAGCAGGCAATTGAATTAGGTAAAATGTTTGTTGAGAATGATTATGAGCTTGTATACGGTGGTTCTTGCGTTGGATTAATGGGAGAAGTAGCAAACGAAGTTCTTCGCTTAGGTGGTCGTGTAACAGGTGTTATGCCGCGCGGTCTATTCCGAGGAGAGATCGTTCATACAGGGTTAACAGAATTAATTGAAGTAGAAACGATGCATGAACGTAAAGCGAAAATGGCAGAGCTTGCGGATGCTTTTATTGCACTACCAGGCGGATATGGAACGTTTGAAGAGCTATTTGAAGCAGTATGTTGGTCACAAATTGGTATACATAATAAGCCAGTTGGTTTCTTGAACATAAAAGATTTTTATGGACCAATTCTGCAAATGGTTGAACGTGCAGCAGAAGAAGGATTCATGAATCCATCAAATAAAGAGTTAATCGTTTCAGCTGAGACAGCCGATAAATTAATTCATGAAATACAGAATTACGAGCGTCCTGTTTTTAAAAGTATTTTAGCAGCATCTATTCTTGTTATGCTAATTGTTTCAATACAGAAGAAAGAGCTTATTAATGCGTTTTCGCTTTGGTTTATTTCGATATTGTGTGTTGGTGTTTCCGCGATCACGTTGTTTATGTCTGGGTTTATTATTGATGAGTATAATTTAGGTGGAGATTCGGTCTCGTTTGATATGTTTATTGGGATAGTTTGTATTAGCGGTTTGAATTTCATTATTTATTATAGGCGGAAATAAAAAGGAGGCATTCCGTATTACTTTGGAATGCCTTTATCATTTTGATTACTTTGTTTTTTATACAAGTACCAGCCACCCCAGCCGCCACCAATTGCTACTACAACGAGGAAAGCGTAGTCTTTCACCTCGATACGTATGTTGAAAATATTAGCTATAAGTAAGACAATCCCAACTGTTATTAATGCAAAAAATGCTCTAATTAAGTAGTCTTTCAACTGAACCACTCCCGCCATTTAAGTAGTAAATGATGAATATGGAAAAGCTTTTTTGGATCTAGTTTACTAAAGGGTGTTTCCTATATCTTAACATAAAAGAGATTGTAATATATTGATGAAAGTAGGGGAGAGGAGCGCTGATATTGTCGTGATTTGTCGGTAAGTCGATATATTGAGAAAATCGCTGATATATTGGATGGAATCGCCGATATAATTGGAAAATCGCTGATATATTGAATGGAATCGCCGATATAATTAGAAAATCGTTGATATAAATTTCATGTACCAACAAAAGCGACCATTCCATAGAAAAAAGCGCCTCGTAATCAGGAGTTCCAACACCCTCCTGTTCTGAACGAGCCGCTTCCGCTTTTAGGTGATATCCAGCTCCAGCGGCTAGAACAGTCGGTTGTTTCACGCCTTCATTCGAGGCAAAAAGCGCCTCGTAATCAGGAGTTCCAACACCCTCCTGTTCTGAACGAGCCGCTTCCGCTTTTAATGATATCCAGCTCCGGTGACTAGAACAGTCGGTCATTTCGCGCCTTCCTGTGAGGCAAAAAACGCCTCTTCGTCAGGAGCTCCAATGCCCTCCTGTTCTGAGCAAGTCACCTCCGCTTTAAAGTCTATTATTGATTCAAGAACGCACGTAGCATCCAAGCGTGTTTTTCTAGTTCTGTGTAGATGCCTAGTAGTAGGTCAGATGTCATTTCGTCGTCAGAGTTTTGAGCGATTTCCATGCCTTTTTTCAGTTCGACTAGCATCATTTCGTAGTCTTTCATGATTGCTTCGACCATCCCTTCTGCAGTTTCTCCGTATGCTGCTTCTTGAATAGAAGATATTTCTAGGTACTCTTTCATTGTTGCTACTGGTTTGCCGCCAATTGCTAAAATACGTTCTGCAATTTCATCGATGTGAGTAGCTGATTCTGTGTAAAGTTCTTCGAATTTCTCATGTAATGTGAAGAATTGAGGTCCTTTTACGTACCAATGGAAGTTGTGTAGTTTTGTGAATAAAACGCTCCAGTCTGCTACTTGTTTGTTTAATACTTCGATTACTTGTTTGTTCATTATGATCAATCTCCTTTTGAGTTGTTATGTGATATCAATTACTAATTTATAATTATTATAATCTAGTAATTCGTATAAATCAACCCTTTTGCTGGAATTAATTTGAACAAATTATGAACTGTGTAAATAAAAATCCCTATTACTGTAGAGTAATAGGGATTTTGTTTGATATATAGCTCTTGTTCTGAACGAGCCGCTTCACCGTTTAGTTGTTATACAGCTTTTTTATTCTCTTCTACATCCTGTCCATCCCAGCACTCTGTATTTTGTAAGCCAGGGATAGAGCTTGCAACGAAAACAGGATCTTTTCCTTGTTTCTTTTGCTTCATATAGTCTACTAATGCTGCGTAGGCGAATTTGCTTAGGAATGAGATGGCAATTAAGTTTGTCAATACCATTAGTCCCATGAATAAATCAGCTAAGCTCCAAACTGTTTGAAGGGCAGCGATTGATCCGAAGAATACCATTCCGACAACTGCAACGCGATAAATCATTAACCAAGTTTTGCTTTCTTTAATAAATGCGATGTTTGTTTCACCATAATAGTAGTTTCCTAGTAAAGAACTGAACGCGAATAGGAAAATAATAATTGCTAAGAAAGTGCTTGCCCATGGTCCGATTTGTGAACTTAATGCATTTTGTGTTAATTCGATACCTTGTAAGTTTGTTCCTTTGTAAAGGCCCGAACATAATACGATAAAAGCTGTTGATGTACATACTAAGAACGTGTCTACGAAAACACCTAACGCTTGAACAAGTCCTTGTTTGACAGGGTGAGATACATCTGATGTTGCGGCTGCGTTAGGGGAGCTACCCATACCTGCTTCTGTTGCGAATAGACCGCGCTGAATTCCGAACTTAATTGCTGCTCCAATACCACCAGCGATGGCTTGGTCTAAACCGAATGCGCCATTAAATATTTCCATAAAAATGCTTGGTAACATAGTAAAGTTGTTAATAACAACAAAAATAGCCACACCAATATAAATGATTGCCATTGGAGGAACAATCATTTCCGTAATACGTGAAATGCTCTTAATACCACCGAAAATAATAACTGCAACTAATAAAGCTAATAGAGCTCCTACGATCGTTCGCTCTAGTCCAAAAGCATTTTCAAATGCTATTGTTACTGTGTTTGCTTGTACAGAGTTGAAAATTAATCCGTACGCAACTGTAATAAGAAGTGAGAACCAAACACCCATCCAGCGTTTGTTTAATCCTTTTTCCATATAATATGCTGGGCCACCACGGAATCTGCTTCCATCTTTTACTTTATAAATTTGCGCGAGCGTACATTCTACGAAACTAGTAGCTGCTCCAAGGATAGCGATAAACCACATCCAAAATACTGCGCCAGGTCCGCCCATTGAGATAGCTAATGCTACACCAGCTAAGTTTCCGATACCGATACGTGCAGCTGCACTTAAGCAAAATGCTTGGAACGGTGAGATGCTATCTTTCTTTTTTTCTTTTCGATTAAATCCTTTACTAATTAATCCGACCATCTCACCGAAATGAGTAATTTGGACAAATTTTAATTTAAAAGAGAAATAAAGACCGAAGCCGATTAGCATTGCAATAAGAATATATGACCATAAAATATTATTCGTTACCTCAAGGAATCTGCTAAAGATATCAACCATATAATACACTTCCTTTTTTCCGTAATAAGAAAATTATATGCAAAAAATATACGAGAATCAATTTTTCTAAAAAATCATGTTACTTAAATATATTTTGTGTTATGATTATGTTACGTGATAATATTTTTAGAATTATTTACATTTTAAAAAACTAAATATAAAGCGAGAAAGAGGAGATGATTTGAAAGAAGAATCTTTATGGAAAGTAAGCCTTGAGAGTTTGAAAATGAGAAGTAATATATGTTTTATCATTACATCTTTTAGTATCTTTTTAGGAGCCACTTATTATTACAATAAAAGATTTCCAAATCACAGGTATCCTGAATGGTTAGAATTTCTAAAATGGATTGGATGAAAAAAAGATAGAAAAACAGAAAATTTAAATAAAATTCGAGGAGGAGCTAAATATGAATATTAGAGAAAGTGAACTTCCGGGTATTGGCTATAAATTTCAAATCGTTACGAAAGGTAATGAAAAGATGGTAATTGTTATTCATGATGACGGACGTAGAGAAATGTATCATTTTGATTCAGACCATGAAGAAAGTATCTCAAGTATTTCATTACGCGACTCAGAGGCAAGACAAATTGCAGCAATATTAGGTGGAATGGTGTATAAACCTAGAGCATTGGAAAATGTTGAAATGGTTTTTGAAGGTTTAGCGATTGAGTGGTTTAAAGTAGAGAATGCTGCGCCAGCAATCGGAAAAACAATTGGCGATCTGGAAATAAGAAAAACATATAGCGTAACGATTATTGCAGTTATGAAAAAGAATATGAAAAAGCTATTTAATCCAGGACCAGAAACAGTAATTGAGGAAGGCGATATGCTTGTAGTTTCAGGCGAGAGAGAAGAAATTAAAAAAATTATTAATGAGTTACTTTCGAATAGGGGGACTGACTAGATGGATACGTTAATTTTTGAAGTTGGTACAGCGTTAGTATTAGTTGCAATTGCGGCAGTAATTGCTGGAAAGTTTAAATTCTCAGTTATTCCGTTTCTAATTGTTCTTGGGATGCTAGTGGGACCACATGCGCCGACAATAGGTGTGATCGATTTCAAATTTATTGAAAGTGCAAATGTCATTTCCTTCCTTGGACGGATTGGCGTTCTGTTTCTTCTGTTCTATCTAGGACTAGAGTTTTCAATGAAAAAACTAATTAAATCTGGACGTTCTATTGCGATTGGCGGAACGATCTATATTTTAATTAACTTTTCACTTGGGTTATTATACGGATTTATAATGGGATTCCCTTTACTAGAAATCTTAATTATTGCGGGGATTATTACGATTTCTTCTAGCGCTATCGTTGCAAAGGTGTTAGTGGATTTAAGAAGAACTGGTAATAATGAGACCGAATTAATTTTAGGAATTATCATGTTCGAAGATATATTCCTGGCTGTATATTTATCAGTCGTTTCTGGATTAGTTCTAGGGGATCACGCTTCATTCTTAGGTGCCCTTACTTCAATTGGAATTGCTTTAGGATATATGCTTCTATTCTTTATTGTAGCTAGAAAGGCGACGCCGTTATTAAATAAATTGCTCAATATTAGTTCAGATGAAATTTTCATTATTGTAGTATTTGCTTCATTATTCTTTATTGCAGGATTCTCGGAAACAATTCATGTTGCTGAAGCAATTGGAGCACTTCTTTTAGGGTTAGTTTTCTCTGAGACAGAGCATAGTGACAGAATTGAACATCTCGTTGTTCCATTTAGAGACTTTTTCGGAGCTATTTTCTTCTTCAGTTTCGGATTAAGCATTGATCCGTTCTCACTGGGCGGAGCGATATGGTTAACGTTAGGTGCTGTCCTTCTTACAATCATCGGAAACTTTATAGCAGGAATGATTGCAGGACGACAAGCTGGATTATCTCATAAAGCGTCAACAAATATTGGATTAACAATTGTTTCAAGAGGAGAATTCTCCATCATTATGGCCAATATCGGTATCGCTGGTGGTTTAATGTCAGTCTTGAAGCCATTTTCAGCACTATACGTGCTTATACTATCTATCTTAGGTCCACTTCTGACGAAAGAGTCAAAGAATGTATATAAATTTTTAAATAAAGTCTTTAAGTGGGATACGAAGACTAACTAAATTAAAAAAATAAAAGTAAAAGATATGTATGAAAAATTGATTGCGGAAAAGGAATCTATGTCGATATAGATTCCTTTTTGATTGGCATTTTTTCAAGGATGAAAGAATACGTTTAATATTTACCATATTGTGGAATACATATAGAAAAAGGATGCTTGGAAAGGGGAATAAAGAGAAATGGAACTCCAGTTTCAAAATGTATATCAACAGGTGGAAAATTGGTATGTGTTGGATTCGGAGCTTCCTTGGGATGTCAAAAGGCTTAGAGACGATTTATTTTCACTGATTGAAGTATGTAAAACACCGGTTATTTTTTGTGATACGTGTGATGCGAATCATGTCCTTTTATCATTAGGAGAAGAAGAAGAGGAATTTTTATTCCCGGTAGGTGGTTTTTATCATAAAGAAAAACAATTAATTTTTGTTTGTATGTGGGAAGAGTATGAGCAAGTGCTTAAAACACTACTGCATGAATTTCGTCATGCAATGCAGCATAAGAGCGAAGTATTATATGTGGGAAGTGAATTGTACGAAGATAGATGGATTGAGAAAGATGCGAGAAAATTCGCGGAGAGGAAGTTAGATGAATATAAAAATAGAAAGCTAATGTAAAGCATAGTGGAGAAATGACGCTGTGCTTTCTTTGTTTCTTACTAAAAATAAGTAATTGACTTTTATAAAGTTTAGTTCTAAACTAATGGTATGAAACGAGCGAGGTGATGAAATGAAAACAGAAGATAGACTAGGTTTACTCCTATGGTTTCGTTTATCACGTTTTTATAACAAAAGTATTCGTGAGACGAATCAGCATTTGAAAGAATGGAATGTATCTGCCGCTCAGTTTGATGTACTAGCTCAAGTTGGAGGGCATGATCGTTTAACGCAGCAAGAGCTTGGAAATAAGCTATTTGTTACGAAAGGAAGTATTACACAGCTTTTAAATAAAATGGAGCAGCTTGAGTGGATTCGTCGTGAACAAGAAGGTACTACAAAATATATTTCATTAACAGAAAAGGGAAGAGCTTTATATGAAGAAATCGTCCCGCCTCAAGAAACATTCCAAGCGGAGCAGTTTCAAAATTTAAATGTAGAAGAACAACATCAATTATTACAATTACTAAAAAAGTTACAGTGAGAAAAATTTAAAAATAAATCTTGAATTCGAGATAATATGAGGTGAACGGTATGTTTAGAAAAGTTGATCATAAAAATATGGGAAGAGCAAATCACGGTTGGTTAAATACACATTTTCATTTTTCCTTTGCCAATTACTATAATCCTAATAACATGAACTTTGGTGCATTACGTGTAATTAATGATGACTTAGTAGCACCGCAAACTGGTTTTGATATGCATCCACACCGCGATATGGAAATCATTTCGTACGTTGTAGACGGTGCTTTAACACATGAAGATAGCATGGGGAACCGCGGAACAATTGAGCGTGGACATGTTCAATATATGAGTGCTGGCACAGGTGTATTTCATAGTGAGCATAATTTAGGAAATGAAACATTACGTTTATTACAAATTTGGATTTTACCAGACCGTGAGGATCATAAGCCAAACTATGGTGAGTTTAAATTTGATTGGAGCAAGCGTGAAAATGAATGGTTTCATATGGTATCTCAAGTAGAAGGCGGGGCACCAATTCAAATTCATCAAGATGCGAATTTATATTCTTTATCGTTAGAAGCAGGAAAAGAAATTCATTTTCCAGTGAAAGAAGGCCGTCAATTGTATGTTGTACAAATTGAAGGTAGTAGTGTAATCAATGGTGAGCCACTTGTTATGCGTGATGCAGCAGAAGCGATTGAAGAAGATATTCATATTGAAGCGAAAGAGCAATCACACTATTTAGCAATTGAATTGAAAAAGCAATAAAATGTTTATAAAAAAGAGGACGTCCGATAGGATGTCCTCTTTTTTTGAGTGGAATTGTCAGAAAAAACTTTCTCAAATTTTAGGTAAAGGTATCCACTTGAAAACCAAGAACTGTATAAAAGTGTCAAAAATCTTTAGGGAATGGGGAATGTTATAGTGAAAAAGCAAGTCATTTCATCAGCATTAGCGTTAACTGTTATCGCCGGGGGATTTGGAACATTTGGAGCAACGACAACGAAAGCGGAAGAACAAAAAATTCAATACCATCAAGAATTTAAAACGCCTGCATACATAGGTGAAGAATGGAAAGCACCGGAAGGACTAGATAAAAAAGAAACGGTCTTTCAATATTTAGAGAGTAAGAAAGATATGTTCAAATTAGCAGGAAATATTGATAAACACTTTAATGTCGTTGGGGAAGAAAAAGATGCTGAATCCGGTACAACACACGTGAAGCTAGTTGAGAAACATAATAACATTCCTGTGTACGGTTCAGATCAAACAGTTACACTAGATAAAGAGAATAATGTAAAAGCATTCTTCGGACAAGTTATTCCGAATTTAGAGGATAAAAATATTCCTGCATTTGCAAAGATTAGTGCGGAGCAAGCAGAAACAATTGCAAAGGCAGATATTGAAAAAGAAGTTGGTAAAGTAAAGAATTATGACGGTGTGAAAAAAGATTTATATGTGTATGAAAAAGATGGGAATTACTATCTTGCATACTTAGTGAAAGCGTCGATTTCAAAGCCAGCTCCAGGGTATTGGCATTACTTTGTTGATGCAACGAATGGAAATGTGATTGAGAAATATAACGCTGTAGATCACATTACAGGATTTGGTTACGGAGTACTAGGAGCTAGACAATCATTTGAAATTGCTCAAGATGAGAAAACAGGACAATTCAACTTGTTTGATGGTAAACGAGGACAAGGTATCCATACGTTTGATGCAGAAAATATGGATGAAAACTTGTTTAATTTATTCTCACAATGGCTTGGATATACAGGAGAAGAAGTTGAAAGTAAATCTAAGTTCTTCGAAGATAAAGCTGCAGTTGATGCGCATGTAAACGCAGGAAAAGTATATGATTACTACAAAAAGACATTTAATCGTAACTCTTTCGATGATAAAGGCGCGAAGCTTATTTCGACTGTTCACGTTGGAGAAAGCTGGAATAACGCAGCTTGGAATGGTGTACAAATGATGTATGGTGATGGCGATGGAAAAACATTCATTCCATTATCTGCTGGACTAGATGTTATCGGTCACGAATTAACGCATGCTGTAACGGAACATACAGCAAATCTTGTTTATAAAAATGAGTCAGGTGCGTTAAATGAATCGTTATCTGATATTATGGGTGTCATGGTTGAGAAGAAGAGCTGGGATTTAGGTGCTGACATTTATACACCTGGAAAACCTGGTGATGCACTTCGTTCTCTAAAAGATCCAGCGTCTATTCCAAATCCATTAAAACCAGGTGAAGGTTACCCAGATCATTATAATAAACGCTACACTGGAACAGCTGATAACGGCGGCGTTCATATTAACAGTAGTATTAACAATAAAGCTGCATACTTAGTATCTGAAGGCGGGGAGCATTACGGCGTGAAAGTAACAGGAGTAGGCCGTGAAGCGACAGAAAAAATTTATTACCGTGCTCTTACGAAATATTTAACTGCAAACTCTGACTTTAAGATGATGCGCCAAGCAGCACTTCAGTCAGCTGAAGATTTATATGGTAAAAACTCTAAAGCTGTACAAGCTGTAACGAAAGCTTATGATGCAGTAGGCGTAAAATAATAAGAGAAAAAGACCTGACTAGGATGTCAGGTCTTTCTGTATTTAGTCGCGAATACCTAATGCGATTTTCGCCATACGTGACATACGTTCTTTAGACCAGGGCGGATTCCATACGACATTTACTTCTATTTCATTGACTTCAGGTACGTTCGTTGATAATACTTTTTTTACGTCTGATACAATTTGCCCAGCCATTGGACAACCGATAGAAGTCATAGTCATCGTAATGACAGCATTATTATTTTCATCTGCTGTAACGTCATAAACTAATCCAAGATTAATAATATCTACACCGAGTTCAGGGTCAATAACAGCTTCTAAGTTTGCATATAACTTTTCTTCAAATGCTTGTTGTGACATGTGTAGCACCCCCTACATATTAATGATATCGATTCTCATTATAACGGATATATGTATAAAGTGCAGGAAATGAGCTCAAAAAAATATTCCTCTTGGAAGAGGAATATCTTTGGAATGGCTATTCAGTTTTAAAATGTGATACGAGTTGATCTAATTCTTCAACTGTTTGTTTCATTTGTTTAGCTGTTTGTGTCATCTCATTCATCGTAACGACTTTTTTCTCAGCAGATTGTGCTGTTGCCGCTGTTTCACTAGATACTTCAGTCGAAATAGAAGCGATGTTATTCAGTGAAGCGTTCATTTCTTCAGCACTTGCAGCCATTTCTTCAGCAGTTGCTGAGATGTCTTGCATTTGAGTAGATACTTTGTTTACTTGTTCTACAATTGTTGTGAAGGAATTTCCAGCTTCACGAATGACATGAATGCCTTCAGATGCTTCCGAACGGCCTTGTGACATCATAGAGCTCGCAGTTTCAGTGTCTTGTTGAATTTGATGTAGTAATTGGTTAATATCTGTTGCAGCAGTTTTAGATTGTTCAGCAAGTTTTCTAACTTCGTCAGCTACGACAGCGAAGCCTTTTCCTTGTTCGCCAGCACGAGCTGCTTCGATAGATGCATTTAAAGCAAGTAAGTTTGTTTGTTCCGCGATATTAGAAATAGATTGTACAGCTGTATCAATATACTTCGTGTGGGTGATTAGACGTTCGACCACTTCTGACGTAGCATTTACAGCGTCGTGTATCGTTGTCATTTGTGAAACAGATTTTTGAATAACAGTATTTCCATCGTTAGCTTGTTCAGATGTAGCTACAGCAAGTTCAGTTACAGATGTGGCAGATTCAGCAATGCGCTGAACACTTACTGCCATATCGTCCATTGCAGTTGAGCTTTCTTCCATGCTAGCGGCTTGTGATTGAATACTCTCATTTAAGTTGGACATTGTGCTTTGAACTTTTATCGTTGCCTCGCGTGATATATTCGTCTTTTCTAGTATGTTTTCAGAAGCGTTTTGTACTTCTACAGATGTTTTTTGAACACGATTAATGATATGTTGTAGGTTTTCTAACATTTTATTAAATGATGTTGCGATCGTACCAATTTCATCATTACTGTTTACTTGTAGGCGGGCTGTTAAGTCACCTTCTTGAGATGATAATTCTTTTAGTTTACTATCAATTTGTTGAATTGGTTTTACAAGTTTACCAGAGAACCACCATGCAAGAGTGATAGCTACGATAATGCAAATAATAAGTGATAAGAAGACAACATATTCAATTTGTAGTGAAGATTGATCAATTTTTTTAATAGATTGATCACGTAATTTAGCCTGTTCATTACTGTAATTTGTGAAGTCACCAATTACTTTATATACAGTATTATTTTCTGCATAAGCTACTTTTAGTGCCTCTTCCCACTTTTGTTCTTTTGAAAGAGGGAAAACTTTCTCTTCAATGAATTTTCTCCAAGTGGATCCTGATTCCATTGTATTTTTTACAGATTCAGAAAGGTTAGGATTTGAAAGAAGTTGCTCTTTCTTATCTTCAAGAAGTTTACTCATCGAGTTAAATTTGTCTAATTCGACCTGATCATGTTGTAATAAATAACCTCTTAAAGCAGAGAGCTGTACTTGATAAGCATCTCCGCGCTCTTTTAATTGTGTTGCAAGAGGAGAGATTTCTTTTTGTAATGCTTCAGTTTGACGAGATTGATCCATGGTAAAAAATAAAATAAAATAAAAGCTAAGGCGATGCCAAATAAAGCGCAAATCGTTCCCATCATAAACATTAGTTTTTTTCGAATGCTAATAAAATTCATATGATAAAAAGCCTCCTTTGTGAAATCTTAGTATTAGAATTAATAAATTTAAAAAATTGAAAGAAAGCTTTACTCCAGATGGAACAAAGCTTTCTTCTTTCCTTTAGGAATTATAGCAGACGGAATGGGAGATAGAAAGAAATATTTTAAAGTGAAAAAGAGAGACTGTAAATCTCTCTTTTTAAAACCTTGGAGCTCATAGAAGTATAAATGAAAATTTTGCTTTAAACGTTTGTCTTGAAATGAGAAACGAGAACTTCAAGTTCTTGCACAGTCGTTTTCATTTCAGATGCTTTTTTAGCGACGACACTCATTTTGTTTACTTGGTCACCAGCTGAAGTTGCTGTTTGTGATGTTTCGGCGGCAACCTCATTTGAAATAGAAGCGATGTTATTTAAAGCTGCGTTCATTTCTTCAGAACTTGCGGCCATTTCTTCAGCAGTTGCAGACACCTCCTGCATTTGTGTAGAAACTTTGTTAATGTGGTTAACAATTTCTGAGAATGAAGATCCAGCAGTACGAATGACTGTAATGCCTTCAGAAGCCTCTGATTGACCTTGCGTCATCATTTCATTTGCTATTTTTGTATCTGCTTGAATTTGATGAAGTAAATGGTTAATATCAGTTGCTGCTAGCTGAGATTGTTCAGCAAGTTTTCGAACTTCATCGGCAACAACAGCGAAGCCTTTTCCATGTTCACCAGCACGTGCGGCTTCAATAGAAGCATTTAAAGCGAGTAAATTCGTTTGTTCTGCGATATTAGAAATGGATTGAAGAGCAGTATCAATATGATTTGTATGTGTAATGAGTCGCTCTACCACTTGCGATGTAGCGTTAACAGCTTCGTTAATGGTATGCATTTGTGTAATAGATTTCTCAATGACTTTATTCCCACTATCTGCTTTTTCTGATGTTGTAACAGCTAGGCTAGCAACAGAAGAGGCGGATTCTGCAATACGCTGAACACTCGTTGCCATATCGTCCATTGCAGTTGAACTTTCTTCGATGCTGGAAACTTGTGAACGAATATTATGCTCAAGAGCATTCATAGTCTCTTCAGTCTTGGCGGTATTTTCCATAGAAGCAGTTGTTTCGATAAACACATTTTCAGATGCTTCTTTTACACTTGTTGATGTTTGTTGCACTTGTTTTATTATACGTTGTAAATTAGCGAGCATTTGATTAAAGGAATTGGCGATATCACCGATTTCATCTTTACTCGTTACATGCAATCTAGCAGTTAAATCACCATCTTGCGAAGCTAATTCTTTTAATTTCTCATCAATTTGTCGTATCGGTTTAACGAGCTTACCAGAGAACCACCATGCTAATAAAATAGATGTTATTGTACATGTAATAAGTGAGAAGAAAATAATATATTGAATAAGAGATGAAGAAGATTCTACGTCAGCAATTAATGCGTCACGTTTATCATTTTCTTCATTTGCATATTTCGTAAAACGACTTAAAAGGTCGTTTACGTAATCAGTTTGAGCTAAAGCGATTTTAGATGCTTCGTCCCATTTTCCTTCGCGAGCGAGAGGGAGGACTTCATTATCTATGACGCTTCGCCATTTTCCGCCCATTAAAATGGCTTCTTTCATTCCTTCCGAAAGTTTTTTATCACTGGTTACTTTTTCTCTCGTATCAGCTAGTTTTTTTCCTTCTCGGTTGAATTTATCCAATCCTTTTTGATCATGTGACAGTAAATATTCTTGTAAACCAGCAACTTGTGCTTGGAACCAATCGCCACGTTCTTTTAAAATGGTTGCTCTTTTTGATACATCATTTTTTAACATTTCAATTTCACTTGCTTGGCTCATAGCGAATGAAAGTATAACAATAAGAGCAATGCTAAATAAAGAAGAAATGCTTAAGAGTGTGAACAGTAGTTTTTTTCGAATACTAACATATTTCATCGTTACCCCTACCTTTAAAAACTATTTATTATAATTTATAAATATTAAGAACGAAATTAATAAAAACATTATTATGAAGTTATTAATCTGTTCAATAAAAATTATAGCAGATAATGGAATATGGCAGATTCATATGAGTAAATGTTCTTAAAATGTATACATTTGTATATCAAAAAATTCATCAATAAAAATGAGAAATGCTATTGTAATTTGAAATAACATCATGTATACTTCTAATTAGTTGATAACGATTATCAGTATCAACTAAGACATTACTCTTCGTTATGTTGGTCATACCCCTTTTTGACGACGTAAGTCAGAGACGAAATGTTGAAATATCTTGTGTCCTATTCTACAGAATTATGGTAATCTCCAACCTCAACTTATATGCGTGAGCATGCAAAAAGGATCCTATCCGTGAAGGGATCCTTTTTTGCATGCTGTCGCAATTAATGTATAGAGACCCGGTACACGCTCTTCCATTCCTTCCGGTGCAGTAGAAGGGAAGACCCATCTTTGATGAGGCCCGTGTTCTTCAACTAGTTTTTCAATTTTAAAATGTTCTTCTGCAAGTGTTGTAACAATTTCTCCTAGCGTCCAGCGACGGATGGTTGTTTTAGGTAACGATTCTTTCTGCGCTTCTGTAAGAAGGATGCTATAAGCAACATCATCTTCAATCAATTCTTCATCAAAATAATTTCCATTTGCTCGAAATGATGGGTGGTCGACTCCTAATAATTTAGTATAAACAGGGTGATAGTCACGAAGGATCAGCATTCCATCTTCTTTAAGTAAAGTAGCAATTTTTTGAAAGAGCGGTTTTAAATCTAAAAAATAATGGAGTACACCGAGTTCCAGCAATACGATATCAAATGATTCGGAGAGCTGCACATGTAATACATCAGAAACGACATATTCGATAGAGACACCGGCTGCGTCCGCAAGTTCATTTGCATATTTTGCATTACTTGCTGAAATATCAACAACTGTTACGTCAGCTCCTAAAAGAGCGAGAGCAACAGCTTTATTTCCTTTTGACCCGAGTAAATTAATAATACGTTTTCCTTTCGGAGATTGTATGTAAGGTAAATAGTGATCTACCTCACGCATAGGGTCTTCTATGATTTTTTTCGCATAATCAGCTGGTGCCCCGTGACGATTCGTCCAAGCTTCATAAGCAGCTGCATTCCAGCTTTTTTCATTACGTGTGCTTAGTTGTTTTTGATTTAATTATATCACTCCTTTTGTGAACGTATAGGTATTCGGCAGGGGGATGGAATTTCCTTTTCTTTCTAGATAAAAGTTTGATTTTTCTGTAATTAAGTCGTACAATACTTGTTATACGTAAAAGCGTTGAAAAGGAAAAGTAGGATGAACACATTCTTTCCAGAGAGCTTCGGTAGCTGAGAAGAAGCAAGAATATTCATTTGAACAATGGCCTTTGAGCTTCGTCCTGAACTTATCAAATGATAATAGTAGGCGGCGACGAGAGTTGGTACTCGTTATCAAAACCACAGTATAAGAGCATATAGCTCCGTACTTGTTAAGGCTAATTATGTGAGTAATTGGCGAAATAAGGTGGTACCGCGACTGTTTATACAGCCCCGCCCTTATCTTTTTTTAGATAAGGGCGGGGCTTTTTATATTTTAAAGGAGGAATGTAAGATGAGTATTTTTATTGGAGGCGCTTGGTCGTATGCAAATGGTTCGTTACATCTTGGACATATTGCGAGTTTGTTACCTGGAGATATTTTAGCACGTTATTATCGGGCAAAAGGTGATAATGTGTTGTATGTTTCGGGAAGTGATTGTAATGGAACACCAATTGCAATTCGGGCAAAACAAGAAGGTGTGACAGCGAAGGAAATTGCTGATCAGTATCATGAAGAGTTCCAGCGATGTTTCCGTAGCCTTGGTTTTACGTATGATTGCTATACACGTACAGATAGTGAGCACCATCATGAAACGGTTCAAAATGTTTTTTTACGTTTATTAGAAGAGGGACATATTTATAAAAAAACAGTGGAACAAGCATATTGCGAAACGTGTACACAATTTTTACCTGATCGTTATGTAGAAGGGATATGTCCGCATTGCCATGAAGCAGCGAGAGGAGATCAATGCGATGCGTGTTCAGCTATTTTAGATCCACTCGATTTGTTAGAAAAGAAATGTAAGTTATGTGGTAGTACACCATCCGTACAGGAAACAGAGCATTTCTATTTTGCATTGCATACATTTCAGGAGCAAATCAAAACGGCTGTAGAAAACGCCAAACAAACAGAAAGATGGCGCGACAATGCGATTCAACTAACAGAGAGATATGTAAAGGAAGGATTACTAGATAGGGCTGTATCACGTGATTTACCAATTGGGGTACCAATTCCAGTAGAAGGGTATGAAGATAAGAAAATTTACGTATGGATTGAAGCAGTGACAGGCTATTATTCAGCGAGTAAACATTGGGCTGAAAAAACAGGGGAAGATGATCAAGAGTTTTGGGATAGCGAAGCGAAAACATATTATGTGCACGGAAAGGATAATATTCCGTTTCATTCCGTCATTTGGCCAGCGGTATTACTTGGAATAGGGGAAGGAGCAATCCCGCGTCATATCGTTTCGAATGAATATTTAACAGTGGAAAAAAGAAAATTATCTACAAGTAAAAACTGGGCGGTATGGGTGCCTGACATATTAGAACGCTATGATCCAGATTCTATTCGTTACTTTTTAACCGTCAACGCACCAGAAAATCGCGATACTGATTTTTCATGGCGTGAATTTATTTACAGTCATAATAGTGAATTATTAGGTGCATACGGGAACTTTGTGAACCGGACATTAAAGTTTATTGAAAAATATTATGGTGGTATCGTGCCGAAAGGAAGTATTGATGTAGAGCTGAAAGATAAAGTAGAAGGATTATATAAACATGTAGGAGAGGGGATTGAGCAAACTAAATTCAAGGTGGCGCTAGAATCAATATTTGATGCAGTACGTTTTGCAAATAAATACTTTGATGAGAGGCAGCCTTGGAAACAAAGGGAGGATGATCCAGTTTCATGCGAAGAAACGATTTATAACTGTGTGTATCTCATCGCTAATTTTGTAAATCTTCTTGAACCATTTTTACCATTTTCAAGTGAAAGAGTTAGAAACACATTATCGATTGTGAACCGGAATTGGGAGCCTCAACATACGTTGCCAAGTAGAATTGATAGCGTGCAGCCACTATTTGAACGGATTGATGTGAAACAAATTGAGCATGAGGTAGAGAAATTATATGGAGCGGTAAAGTGAGATAGAGAAAAAGACCTTTCAAATACATGAAAGGTCTTTTGTTATGCAGTAGGATTCTCTTTCTTATCCTTTAAGAAGAACAGCACAGCAAGGATTACGAGAATAATAGCTGCAATATCATATGTTATTTTGAATGTGGTATTAAAGTTTAAGTACTCCACCAAAGGGGTTTTGACTGCTCCAGCATATATGCAAATAGGAATGATGAGCACATCGTAAAATTTCTTTTCTTTCATATATCTTATTAGGAAGAAGATACACATAATGGCAAAAAAGGCTACGCTTAAAATAGTCATTTATACCTCCAAATAGATTTGAAATTATACCACATTGTAACTTTATTTCCATTTATACGCAAGTTAATATTTTTAAGCACTATACACGCGATTACGTTTTTTTTCTTTCCTAGCTGTAAGAAGTTGAGGAGTGAAAATCCCAAGTAATATAACGATAATCCCAATCCACTGCATAAACGTTACGACTTCATGTACAAGTGTAATAGAAGCGATAATGGCCGTTGGTAATTCAGCTGCTCCTAGTATTGTACCAAGTCCTGTTCCTACTTTCGGTACGCCAATTGAAAAACAAATGACAGGTACGACAACACCGAACAAGCCGAGGAAGAAAGCATATTTCCATAGGCCAGCTTGCAAAGCACCGTCTGTTAAAAAGCTTGGTGGGAAGAATAGGCATACGATCAGAGTAGCGCTTGTTGTCATAAGAAAACTTTTCGTATAAGGCGGAACTTCTGTAGCGACACGCCCGCTTGCAAAAACATAGAATGAAAAAGAGACAGCGGCTAATAGTCCAAAGATAATCCCTTTTGTAGAAAAACTTTGTCCGAGGCCTTCAAATACACCGCCAGCAAACAATGTACCAGTAAATAAAATAATGATAGATATGACCTTTTCACGGCTCGGAAAAGTTCGATTTGCAATTGCTTCAATGACTACACCAATCCATGTGAATTGGAAAAGTAGGACGACAGCGATAGATGCTGGTAGTTCTTCTACAGAAATAGCGTAGAAGATACCGGTCATACTCATCGTTGTACCAACTGTTAGTAAGGAAAAGAATTGCTTTTTTGTTACTTTATGACGTGAAACGAAAAGAACGAGCAGGAGAAGACCAATCCATCCGAAGACATATTGTCCTCCTAATAGTTGATGTGCTGAAAATCCATCAATGAATCCGAGTTTGAAAATAGTTGAAAGTACGCCGTAGCTACAAGCTCCGAATAAAACGAGTAATGAATACTTAAATTTCTCCATGAAAATCCTCCTTTTAAATAATAAAAAACGCCCGCTATCCAAATAAGGATAACGGGCGAACGAAACAGAGTCATATACTCTACAAAATTCCGCCACTCATACGAAGTATGAATTTGGGGTATGAAATTGTAGTAGGTTTTTACATTGCTTTTGGGAATACAATAGAACATTTTACACCTTGAGGCGTGTTTTGTATCCCGTAAGGAAACTGATGTTTATCTAGTATTTGTTTTACAATGTATAACCCAAGACCACTACCTTGTACTAAGCCATGTTTGTCAGGGTTTGCGCGATAGAATGGCTCAAATAAATGGGCAAGTTTATCCTCATCTATTTGTGAACCTGTATTTAATACTTCTAATGCGTAACCGTTTGGCTTTTCATAAAGCTTTATATATACATGCTGATGGTCAATTGTATAATGAATTGCATTTGAAATAATGTTAAAAATGGCAGTTTGAATAAATTTAGGATCAGCTAAAACTTGTACATCTTGTTTAATGTTAGATTGAACATTTAACTGCTTTACAGATACGAAATAATCTACTTTCTTCATAACATCCTCAATAATATTAGTTAATGAGATAACTTTTAAATCAGGTTTAAATTGAGGGTTTTGTATTTTGGATAATTCCGACATTTTTTCCGTTAATATGTTAATGTCTTGCATCATTTCATAGGAACGTTTTAAATATTTATCTCTATCTTTATAAGCTCCAATTCCGTGAATCATGCCATCTAGTTGTCCCATAACGGCTGCGATTGGTGTTTTTAATTCATGGGAAACCATAGACATAAATTCTTTACGAGATTGTTCTAATTGTTGTTCCTTTTTGAGTTCATTTCTTAAATCTTGATTGCTTGCATGTAAATTCTTCACTATATTTGGTACTTGTGAAGCAGCTACTTGTAAATTAAAATCTGTTTGATCCGCATTTTTGTTGAGTAGCTTTTTATCTGAGAAATCAAGATTCATAATATCTTTTAAAGCATCACTCATATATTGAAAAGGTTTAGCAATTAGTTTTGCATAAATTAAAGATCCGAGCAGAGATAATGCAAGCATTGTTGCGCCAATATGTGGAGCTAATTGCTGCAGTACATCTGTTAATTTTGGATTATCTTGCGCATCATTTGCTTTACTTGCTGCATTTTGTTTATGTAAGGCATCATTAGTAGCGACTTGCTTTTCCATTTCTGTAGATGGAGCAGAAGCGCTATTTTTCCCCGAAATATTTTGAGTATGTTCTTTTGCTTTTGCAGTTTGGCTAGGCTGCAAAAGGTGATTGATAGCTGTAGAGAGAGAATTATAATCTATAATAGCAGATTGGAAATTAAACATGTCCCCCTGTGATACAGCTTTATTTTGATTCGTTTTACTTTGGTCGTTTTGTTTATCTGAATCCGCTTGTTCTGTAGTATGCGTTCCATTTTCTTTCGCAAAACGTTCTTTATCGTAGTTTGAAGCTAAGAAGTAAATAACTTGATAAAGACAAAGTGATAAAAGAATACAAAATAATAAGGTTTTGATGAAAATATTTTTGGTGATGTTGTCTTTGCTACGATTCGATTTTGTAGCCAATGCCTTTCACCGTTTTAATATAAGGAATTCCTAATTTTTTTCGTAAGTTTTTAATATGTGTATCTATAACTCTTACATCACCATAATGTTCATAGCCCCATACCTTATTCAACAAATCACTTCTTGATAATACTTTTCCTCGATTTTGCAGTAAAGTATAAATAATTTCAAATTCTTTTGTTGTCAATTCAATTTGATTACCATGAACATAAGCGGCGTATGCTGTAGAATTTAACATCAATTCATGGAATTGTAGTATAGTCGCAGCTTCGGCTTCCTTCGTTGCTGCCCTTCTTAATACAGCTTCTACACGTTTAATAAATACGGTGTAATGGAACGGTTTCGTAATATAGTCATCAATACCTAATTCAAATCCTTTAATTTCACTTTCTTCATTATGTAAGCCTGTTAACATAATGATTGGTACATCAGATTGTCCTCGCATAATTTTACAAATACTATAGCCATCTATATCTGGTAACATCACATCAAGGAGGACAAGATCGTATGAATTTTTTTGGAAAAGAAGTATACCTTCTGTCCCAGCACCAACGACATCAACAGTAAAGTTTTGTGCCATTAGAAATTCACGAATTAGTTCTTGTATATCTGGGTTGTCTTCAATCACCAGTATATGCGTCATAGTAACACCTCCTAAATAACGCTTTTTACTGCAATATTCGAATTCATCATTTTTTCGATGACTCAGATTGTTTATACATATAATAAGCCCCCGCCATAAAATAATCATGAAAGTAGCAAGGGGAGTTGTTTAGTGAAACTGAATATTTAAGAATTACAGTAATTCTATTATAGTATGTATTATAAAATTTATAAAATATTATAACTGTATAATTTTAATATCCATGTTTATCAATGTTTAGATGTTACCTAACACAATCTATTCCTATTATATATGTAAATACAGTTGTTTTGCTACTGTAAATGAAGAAATAAAATAAGCCAAGACATAAAATTCTTGGCTACACGTAAATCGCGCTTTGAGGTTATTTTACAGTGACAGTAGCTTGCTGGGGAATACGCTCAAATAACCAGTGTATATCATTGTTATACATACGAATACAACCTAGTGTTGTCCACTTACCAATTGCCTGATTATTGTTCGTACCATGAATCGCATAAGTTGTTCCGTAAGTTCCTGCCATGTTTAGTCCGAGCCAACGGTCACCAAGCGGATTACGTGGATCGCCGCCTTTAATTTTGCCTGTGTAATAAGGACGATTTTTAATTTTATTTACGATTTGGAAAGTACCTTTAGGTGTAGGAGTAGATGCTTTTCCAGTAGCGACAGTAAAACTTTTTATGAATTTTCCGTTTTGATAATAATCCATTTTATTTAACTGTGTGTTTACAATCAGTTGATCTTTCGTTGTAGCTGCCTCAGCATTTGTGAATGGAATAGTTAAAAATCCTAATGATAATAGTGCGCCTAATAATAGTTTTTTCATTATATTCTCCTTTTTACTATTGTAATAGTCTTACATACAATGAATTTGCAATCCTCGTAATACTTTATTTACATTTTCATCTAATGTTTCAAAGAAAGTAGTAATTTTGGCATTGTGTTTGTTGTTTTTATCAATAAGTAATCTTTCATTTAATAAAAGTTCGCCATGTAGTCCAAAACTTTGAACTTGAATATTTAATTCATCTTCCGTTTCAGAAATAATTGGTAAGAAGTAGTGAAAAGCTTTCGTTGGAATGATGTAGCTTTTGCCAATCATGCTTTCTTGATTTGAATTAATCCATTTTTTCGTAACAATCTTAATGTTCTTTTTTGAAACGATAAAAGACAGTGTTGTAGACTTTGTTAAACTTACGTCAAATTCATTTGTTTCACATATGTGTAAATTAAAAACGGTTTCATTTTGGTGAGATTCAACATTTGTATTAATAAACTCGTGCATTTTATAAGCTTCCATTTCGTATTCACCCTTTTTTCAATTTCGAAAAGCGATTAATATTTATTCAAATTAATGTTTAGTCATATATTAGTTAAATTTTTAAACAAATTCCGATATAATCTTACAATACGTATATGAAGCTAATATGAAGTTCGTATGAGTTTGTAGTGGTTTTTTATTAAGAACAAAATATAACGATTTTTAAGTGTTAAAAAATGGATAAAAAATGCATATTAAGGCCCTGGTTTCTCACGTTATATACTTGTTAAGTTGTCTGAAAATGAAAGTAAATAAAGAACGGAAAAGTTTAGTGAGAGCCTTACAAAAATGTAATAAAAATGTAAGCTATTGTGATAGTTATTTCGACAATTTTTTTATACAATATTAGTAAGAAGTTGCACGTGATTGAAAGGAGAGATGACATGGAATGGATTCATGAATTATTTCAGCAATACGGGTACTATGTTGTACTTGTCGGCTTGCTGTTAGAATATATTGCACTTCCGTTTCCGGGAGAGCCAACGTTAGCATATGCGGGATTTTTAGCACATAAGGGTGATTTAAGTTTACCGATTTTAATTATCCTATCCTTCATTGGGACAAGTGTAGGAATGACGATCCAATACTTTTTAGGAAATAAATTAGGAATGCCCTTTGTTCAAAAGTATGGGAAATACGTATTTTTAACACAAAGAAAAATCGACTTAACAAGAATGTGGTTTGATAAGTATGGATACTTCTTGATTTTTATCGGTTTCTTTATTCCTGGTGTACGTCACTTTACAGGATACTTTGCGGGAATTATTAACTTACCGTTCCGCCGTTTTGCAATTACAATTTACTCAGGTGCTCTATTTTGGGTATCATTCTTCTTAATCGGTGGTTACTGGCTAGGTGGCAATTTACATGATATTTTTGGAGCGCTAGAAGGTCATATCGGTAAAATTATTTTTGGAGTGATTGCGATTGTAGCAATTACGTTAGGAGTTCGTTTCCGTAAACAGTTAAAACGAGCATTATTACAAAACGCAAGTTAATATGGAATCCATTCTATGTCAGAATTTAGGAAGGCAGTGCAGATGCACTGCCTTTTTTATTTTAATAAGTTTTTGTTTACCTGTTTAAAAATTTATAGATTATCTTGTCAATTATTAACGTCAAAATGACAATTATAATTGACAATAATAAGGATATTATTTACAATTTTATTTAAATAAATGAAAAAGAGGGAAGACATGAAGCTTCAAAATCGAGTGAGGGAATTGCGAGCAAAGCATCGTTTATCACAAGGGGATTTAGGGAAAGCGATTGGATCATCGCGGCAAACGATTAGTTTAATTGAGCGCGGGGATTATGCACCATCTATCGTATTGTCGTTAAAAATCGCACAAATTTTCAATGTACCGGTGGAGGAAATATTTACGTTAGTGGAGGGGGAAGAGGATGATGAAGAGTAAACGAAAAAAACAATTTGATTTTGTGGGGAAAATGGCATTAAGTATGATGGGTGGTTTTTTAACATCTTATATAGCTTTAGATTTACTCTCGGATGAACCGAGAAAATTATCATCCAATACATTTATAGGTATATGCACCATTTTTGGAATCTTAATGATGTACTACACTTGGAAGAATACACGTATGTTAGCAGAGGCACGCGATGAAGAAGAGAGTGTACAAGGCAGAAAATTAGGCATTATAAGTATATATTTACGTGTAGGTGATATAGTTACGCAGGCATGGTTTGTATATGCAGTTATTGCATGTAGACGTGCACTGTTGCAGGATACAAATGTTTCATTTGCAGTGTGGAATTTAGTAGCTTCTATTGTTTGTTTAACTATTGTAGTGATTAGTGGGCTCATAACAAAAAATCGTTATAACAAGCTATATCCTGAACAAGGTGTGACATATATGGAATCTATGAAAATGTGGACGAAAAACGCAGATGAAGGATTAAAGCACATTGTGCATGAGGCTGGATATAAAGCTTATGAATTTACGAATACAATATTGGCATATGTATGGTGGGCTGCCGTTATATATACGGCGGCTAGTGATATCGACTTTGTATTAATTGGCTTAATCTCATTTATTTGGATATTGCATCTCGGAAAGTTCATGTACGAAATGCATAGAAAAATGATTTATTAAGGGGAGAAAAAGGTGGATATTTTAAGAAGGCCAGCTGGTACTATGACGGCGGCGTTAGTTTTGTCCATTTTATACGGAGTAATCCGAACTGGGAAATTAGAAGTAATTTTGAACCTATGGGCAATAGTTGGAATTTCATTGTTAGTATTAGCCATTCATGAGCTAGGGCATGTAGTATTCGGTGTAATAGGTGGTTTGAATTTTAAATTTATGACAGTAGGACCCATTACTGTTCAAAAAGAGAAGGGGAGAGTACGCATTCGAGAAAATAAATTATGGGCGTACTTTGGAGGCGTTGCAACACTAGTACCACCTTCTATAGAGACACCGAACCTTTCGAAAAAGTGGGCATGGCTTACTTTAGGTGGACCGATTACGAGTTTACTATTTGGTATTACTTCAGGTTACATATATATGGTGAGTTATTATCAATATCTTTTATATTTTTCCTTTTTCCATTTTGCAATCTTTGCAGTTACAATTGTGCCGATAAAAGGAACGCTTATGAGTGATGGTATGCAATTTCTTATTTTAATTAAAGATGATGAAAGAGCTAGAAATCATTTATATGAGATTCAAATATCGAGTGAGTTATTTAGTTATAAAAGACCGAGAGATTGGGATGAAAGATTGGTAGAACTGAGTGAGGAAAAAATAAAAGAAAATAAAGGGATAAGAGAGATAATGAGTAGACTTATGCTCGTCTTTTTGGCTCGTGCGGATCAAGAGGGAATGGAAAGAGCCGTACCGTATATAAAACAAATTGTTCAACTACCTGTAACGAAAGAAAATAAGTTTTTCGTTAGTAGTTTTCATAGTTGGTACCTTTTATATAAAGCCCTTTATGAGATGGATAGTCTTTCTTTAGAAGAAGCGAGGGAACATGGGAAGGCTATTACAAAAATGGACCTAAACGGATATTATCGCACACAAGGAATTATTAAATATTTAGAGGGCGATATGGAAGCATCTCGTACTTATATGAGGAAAGCTGATAAAGAATTGAAGAGCGCTGAGAAGAGTGGAATGGGATATTTACAATTAGAGAGAGAATGGTTTGAGCAGCTAAAGAAGAGGGTATCTTACGATGGGTGAGGTAACCTCTTTTTTCTATGTCGTCTTATGCCGTTCCATAAAAAGTGTGGGGCGAGTAAAATAAGATAAGAAGAGCAAAGCTTGGAGGAATTCTAGATGGAAATTTTAACGATTATTTTAATCGTCTTGCTCATTTATGTTGTTTTTAAAGTGGCATATGTAGCATTAAAAATACTCGCGATCTTATTAATTATCTTTTTAATCGTAGAGTTCGGCAGTAAATTGCTTGGGGGATAGGGTATGTTGAGCGTCTTTAGTGTCGAAAGATGTCGGTAAGTCGATATCCTGTGTCGAATCGTCGATATAATGAAAAAATCGCTGATATAAGTGGAGAAATCGTCGATATATTTGAAAAATCGCTGATATAATCTGGTTGGTACTGGATGGGGTATATGGAAAAGAAGTTGCCGTGAGGGTAACTTCTTTTTATTGTAGTGGCGGGGTATAGAGTATAAATAGATTGCCGAAAATTGTCGGTAAGTCGATATCCTGTGTCGAATCGTCGATATAATGAAAAAATCGCTGATATAAGTGGAGAAATCGTCGAT
>NZ_JAQFUL010000049.1:0-37408 GCF_027716265.1 Bacillus cereus group sp. Bc031 | reverse complement strand
CTAGCTAGCTTTTTAGAAAGAATAACGTTTTTTGTCACTTGGGGGTAGTGAAAATTCTTAAGTTGATGGGCATGGGGAAACAGTATGATACATAATAATTGGTGTATGAGGATAATGTTTAAGTGAGTCTAACAGGGGGAATTTGGTTTGTTTGGAGAAAAAGATATGAATCATTTAAAAGCAAACTGCGAAAAATGCTTCGGTTTATGTTGTGTGGCGTTACCGTTCGCAGCGTCAGTAGATTTTGCAGTGAATAAAGATGGTGGTAAACCATGTTCCAATTTACAATCAGATTTTAAATGCAGTATACATAAAAATCTTAGAGGAAAAGGTTATAAAGGCTGTACAGTATTTGAGTGTTTCGGCGCTGGACAGAAGATTTCTCAAGTTACATTTAACGGGATTGATTGGCGGAAAGATGCTAAGCATGCGAGAAAAATGTATGATGCTTTTCCAGTTATGCATCAGCTCCATGAAATGCTTTGGTATTTAAATGAGGCTATTTTATTAAAGGCGACACAATCGATCCATAAAGAATTAAGGAAAGCAATTGAAGAGACGGAGCGACTTTCGAATTTAAATGCGGACGAGTTAATGAAAGTAAATATCCCATTACATCGTGCAGAAGTGAATATTTTACTTTTAGAAACGAGCGAACTAGTATGGAAAGAAATGAATACTGCGCGTAGGAAACGAATCATACACCGCGGCGCAGATCTTATGGGAGCAAACCTGAAAAAGAAAAATTTACAAGGGGCGAATTTAAGAGGAGCATATTTAATTGCGGCAAACTTAAATGGTGTAGACTTACGCGGGGCGGATCTCATTGGAGCAGATTTACGAGATGCAGATATTCGTGGGGCTGATTTTACAAATAGTATTTTTCTGACGCAAGTTCAAGTTAATGCGGCCAGAGGGGACAAACATACGAAATTACCGAAATTGTTGTCCCGGCCATCGCATTGGGGTGCGTAAAGAGTGTAAAAAGGCAGGCAGAGATATTTCTCTGCCTGTTTTTCATTTCCTTTCAAAAGTAGTAATGAAAACGCTACATATAATAAGAATACCACCAATAAAAAAGTTACTATTTAATGTCTCATTTAATAAGAACCAACCGAGCAACGAACCGACGATAGGTTGGAAGAAGAAAAATAACGAGCCGATGCTTGCATCTATTAATTCTAATCCTTTATTCCAAAGGAAAAAGGCAGCTGCAGTTGAGACGATTCCTAAATAAAGTACGCCTAATATTACATATAGGGTCATATGTTCAATTGGGTTTGATTGAAATTCCCATACCATAAAAGGTGTAATAAAAAAGAGTGAAAAGAATATAGCGTACGTTGTAATCACTAAAGATGAAAATCGAGCTGAAGCAATTTTTACATAAATAGATAGTAAAGCCCACGTAATAGCTGCCCCGACTAATATGATTGTACCGATAAAATAGGAGCCAATTTCAATATCCCATCCGATTACGATAATGACACCGATTGTCGCTATGATGGTAGATAGTAATCTACGAGCGGTTAGTTTTTCTTTTAAAATGATCGCTGCAAATATAACGATAAATGCAGGTGTAGCTGATGTTACTAAAGATCCTGTATGAGCGTCGGATAATTTTGTTCCGATAAATTGACAAGTGATCGAAATGAAATATCCGATAAATCCAATCCAAGCGAATAATAGCCAATCTTTTTTACGAATGGTTACTGTTTTCTTTTGTTTTTTCTCAGTAATTTTTAAAATCATATACAAAACAACAAAAGCAATGATAAAGCGTAGCCAAACGAGTGTTAGTGGTGGGATAAAGTCGAGTACATATTTGCTAACAACATACATACCGCCCCATATACTAGCTGCTAGCGATAAACATATAGCTCCTAAAATTGTTTGTCTCATGTAAAGTACCTCCGTCTATTTTTAGGGTATGATGAGTTCCCTAAGACGAGGCATAGTGCACGTGCTATATGAATGCCCGTCTTAGTTTATAGACGGCCTACTGGTTGATCGTTTTCGAATGAAGTGTTGTAGTACATGTGTATTCCCCCTTCTTAAGTTATAATGATATTATAACTTAATTTTCTGATTATTGGAGGCTGTTATGAAATATATCGTGATAAAATCACATGTTAGCAATTATCCTAATCCAATTCGTTTAGAAGAGGGGGATGTAGTGAAAATGATAGAGAGTTACGCTGGTCCTGAAAATTGGGAAAACTGGATGTTTTGTCACGAAGAGAAATATGACCGGAAAGGATGGGTTCCGGAGCAAATTATAAGAAAAGATATGAATGGAACAGGAATTATTATAAAACAATATACTGCGAAAGAATTAAATGTGAGTATTGGAGAAAGAGTGATTGCATTAGAAGAATTAAATGGATGGATTTGGTGTGAAAAAACAGGTGGTGAGGATGGCTGGGTACCAAAGGAAAACTTACAAAAATATTAGTAATACGATTTGGTTATTAATATAGGAAACATATTTTTAGTTTATGAGTATATTGGTTGTAGGATGAAAAATAGATTAATAGAGAAAGAGGAGATTATTATAACTACAACCGTTATTTCTCATTTTTATAATGAAGAGTATTTATTACCGTGGTGGCTTGCTCATCATACGAAACTGTTTGATCATGGTATTTTAATTAATAAAGGCTCAACAGATCGTTCGGTGGAGATTTGTAAGAAATTCGCACCGCATTGGGAAGTGCGAGATTCTGTAAATCCAGAGTTTGATGCATATGCGACGGATCATGAAGTGATGAGGGTAGAACAAGAAATACAAGGATGGAAAATGATTTTAAATACGACTGAGTTTCTTTGTGTGCAAGATAAAAATCAGTTTTGGAAATCACTAAATGAATTGGGAGGGAGGATGTATTGGCTAGAAGGGCTTATTATGGTTGATGATCCTAACTACAGTTATCCGGACCTTAACTTTGGACTCCCTTTAATGAAACAGCGATTTCATGGTTATTTACCAGAAGATTGGCCGTTGTGGAGAAGAGGTAGATTTATTCATAATCATGAACACGGAAGTTATACAGTTGGAAGACATTTATCCGCGCATGAATCTATGATTTATCCGCCTCTTGCTTGTATATTATGGTTTGGATTTAGTCCGTGGAACGATGCGATGAGAAAGAGAAAGTTACAAATTGGTCCGACTCTTTCTGAAGCTAGTAAGCATGGGGGAATGGGGACGCATCATATTATTACGCCGGAAAGATTAGAAGAATGGTATAAGGAATTAGCGAGAGGAACGAAGGATTTACGTTTTAGTGATGCGTACCGTTATGTTTTTGTATAAATGATTCCCACCATGAAATTGTTTCTTCGATTCCTGTATTTAGATCGTATGTCGGTTTCCAGTTTACTTCAGTTTTTAAACGTTCTACATTAACGCCGACAAATAAAGGTTCATCTTTAGAGAAAGGTATTACACCTAGTTTAATTAGATGTTCTTTTCCTATCTTTTTAGCGATGATAGAAGCTAACTCTTTAATTTGTACAGATTGACCAGAAGCGATATTGATTGTGTCTGTAACGCCATGTTCTAATACTGTTATGAGAGCATCAGCGACGTCGCTCACATGGAGGAAATCTCTTGATTGTTTTCCATGTGTACATAGTGCTTCCTCATTTTTTAATAAAGAAGTGATGATGTTAGAAACGAGTCGATTTCCTTGTTCGTGAGGGTCATACATATGAAAAATGCGGCCCCAACACATGCTGAGACCGGTTTGCTTGGCGTACGTTTGGAGCCAGGAGTGTAGTGCATTTTTACATAATGAATACGGGGTTTTATAAGAAAGAAGCGGTGAATCTTCAAACAATACACCGTTAAACCATTCATACTCTGCGCCAGTACCGGCAACGACGACTCGCTTTCCGCCGCATGTTGTGAAGTGTTGAATCAATGAGATACTAGACGTAAGCCAATAGTAATTATTGATAGATACATAACACGCTGGCGGCACTGCTTCCCAAGCTAAATGAATGAGATGACTAGGCTTCATGTCGTAAATGAGTTTTTTTACTTCTTCATCGCAAAGTAAGTTGACTTTATGCCAATGGCAAGAAAGATGGGAAGGCTTATTTGTATTGTAAGTGGCGTGCACTTCATAGCCCTTTTGAATAAGAGAATGTACAACATATTTACCAATCCATCCGCTACCGCCTGTTATAAGGATTTTTTTCATGGCTCAATTACCTCAACTTCTGGTATTGTTACTAAAAATTTGCCGCCCCACTCACGAATGAAAGAGCATTCTTTCATAATCTCGTCTTTTAAATTCCAAGGAAGTATAAGAATGTAATCAGGTTTTGTACGTTTTATTTCTTCTGGAGATTTTATTGGAATGCGGGTTCCTGGTAGAAGGAGATTTTGTTTATGAGGGTTTTTATCTACTGTATAAGCTAGAAATTCTTTTCCTATCCCGCAATAATTTAAAAGGGTGTTTCCTTTAGCTGGCGCACCGTAACCGATAATTTGTTTGTTTAAAGCTTTCGCTTCGATAAAAAACTGTAAAATATTTATTTTCAATTGTTCGATGCGTTTAGAAAAAAGGAGATAACAGTCTAATGTATTTAGCCCGTGATCCACTTCTTTTTGGATTAATTTTGTAACACTAGAATGGATAGTTGATTCGTCACTATGATGTTTTACAAAAATACGTAAGGAACCACCGTGCGTTGCAAGTTCTTCTACATCGACAATTTGTAAATAATGGTGAGATAAAACTTTTTGCAGGCTTATAAGTGAGAAATAGGAGAAGTGCTCATGGTATATCGTATCAAACTGTTTAAAGGATATGAGATTTAATAAGTGCGGGAATTCAATTGTTATTGTTCCGTCTTGTTTTAATAACGTTTTTAAACCTGCCACAAAATCATGTAAGTTCGGAACGTGTGCTAATACGTTATTAGCAATGATTAAATCTGCTTGCGGTAATTTTTTTGCTAAGTCGTTGCTGAAAAAATTCACTTCAGTAGGAATTCCTTTTTGGATAGCGATTTCTGCTACATTTTTTGCAGGTTCAATTCCCAATGTTTCGATATTTTCTTTTTGAAAGTATTGTAATAAGTACCCATCGTTACTCGCGATTTCAACCACCTTGGAGTCTTTCTTTAAATAGAAACGCTTAATCGCCATTTCTACATATTGTTTAGCATGCAGTAGCCAGCTTGATGAGTAAGAGCTAAAGTATAAATAGTCATGAAAAATATTGTGCGGAGATTCAAATTCATCTAATTGTACGAGTAAACAAGAGTGACAAACAAATGTGTGCAATGGATAAAATGGTTCCATTTTATATGCGTTTTCTGGAGAAACAAATGAGTTAGCGAGAGGAGAAACACCTAAATCTAAAAAAGTGTTGCTGAGTAATGAGTGGCAAAAACGGCATTTTTTCTGTTCCATTTTATAGCCCCCTTATAAATTTTTGAATGCATCGATTTGTTGTCGCGTGAAAGATTCGATATTTTCACCAGATGCATATTTTTTGTACCAATCAACAGTCCAAGTGATAGCCTTATCTGTTGATAACTTAGGAGTCCAGCCGAGTTTAGTTACTGCTTTTGTACTATCGAGTGTTAAAACAGGCGATTCATAAGGAGTGTTTGTAGAGGGGGAAGTGATCGTTAGTTGTTTATTCCATAATTTTATTACAGATTGAATGACATCATGAACGGTTCTGTTAGGTTCGTTCAACGGGCCGAAATTCCATGCTTCTGCATATGCAGCGTCTGTCCAAAGTTTTTCAGCTAAAAGGATATAGCCGTGTAAAGGATCTAATACGTGTTGCCACGGGCGAATAGCCTTTTTGTTTCTAATCGTTAATGTACCATCTTGTAAATATGCACGAATGACATCTGGGAATAATCGGTCTTCTGCCCAATCCCCACCACCGATGACGTTACCTGCTCTTACTGAGGCGAGTTTCTGAGTATTAGTGTGGAAGAATGATTTTTGATAGGATGTTGCCACTATTTCAGCGCAAGCTTTACTAGCACTATAAGGGTCGATACCTCCTAGCCGGTCAATTTCCACGAATGCCCGGTTACCGCTCCCGTCATTTTCATAACATTTATCACTTGTAACATTAATGATGCCACGTATACTTTCTGTATGTTTTGCAGCTTCCAATACGTGAACAGTGCCTAAAACATTCGTTTTAAATGTTTCGATAGGATCTTTGTATGAAGTGGTGACGATTGGCTGGGCAGCTAAATGAAATAGTATGTCAGGGTTATGATGTTTTAGGGCGTGTAATAAAGAATCGTAATCTGTAATGTCGCCTTTAATTGTTATGCACTCTTTTGCTACGTTACATTGTTCAAAAAGATTAGGAATCGATGGGGGATGAGAAGATAAGCCAACTACTTCTGCACCTAAAGAAGTTAAGAAAAGGGTGAGCCAAGAGCCTTTAAATCCAGTATGTCCCGTAATAAATACTTTTTTCTTATTCCAAAAAGATGAAGAAGCCATATTACCAAACCTTCACGGAGCGTTATTACTTTCCCATAGCTCGACTAATTTATTTTTATCGCGCAATGTATCCATCGGATGCCAAAAACCAGTATGTTGATATGCTGATAGTTCGTTTTTGTTTACTAACTGAACTAAAGTGTCTGTTTCAAAAACAGACTTATCTCCACTAATGTAATTGAAAACTTCAGGGTTTAAAACGAAAAATCCACCGTTAACCCATCCGCCATCCCCGAGTGGCTTCTCTTGAAAAGATGTTACAGACTGTTTATTTAATATGAGAGAACCGAATCTACCAGGAGGTTGTACGGCGGTAACAGTTGCCATTTTTCCATGTTTTTTATGAAATGCAATAAGTTCTTTTATATTTACGTTGCTTAATCCATCACCATAAGTGAGGCAGAAAGGTTCGTCTCCAACAAAATTTTGAATTCTTTTCACTCGTCCTCCCGTTTCGGTATTTACACCAGTATCGATTAGTGTAACTTTCCACGGTTCTACACGTTGAGAATGGCTAGTAATTGTATTATCGCTTAAATGTATCGTGAAATCTGACATGTGTAAGTTGTAATTTAGAAAGAACTCTTTAATTGCATATCCTTTATAGCCTAAGCAAATAATAAATTCAGTAATACCGTAATGGTTATACAAACTCATAATGTGCCATAGAATAGGTTTTGTTCCAATTTCAATCATAGGTTTCGGTTTTAAATGTGTTTCTTCCCCAATCCTTGTCCCGTATCCACCAGCAAGAATAACAGCTTTCATTTTTTCCTCCTAAAATAAAAATTTATAATATATACAGTATTCATATTGTATGCAAATGGTTTTGTTTTTGACTAAGTGCGTAAAAATGTGTGGAAAATGATGGTGTGAGAAATATTAAGGTTTAAATTTAGGGAATAATTGTTGATATTCAGGGTGGTTACGAAGATCTTGGGTTATGCTACTAAGCTCTAAAAATCGAGTTTCGAGTTGCTCAGGGGACTGACCATAATGTGTTTGAAGTCCCATTCGAACGCCCTTTTTTGAAAGGGTGGGTGTAATTTGTAATTTTCTTGCCTTTGTATGTTCGTTCCAAGGACTAAAGTAAAATTTAACAATGAATGAAGGGGAGTTATAAACGACATGTTGATGCCGCGTAAAATGTCTGCCTGGTAAATATGCACCATCAAGATGGTTGTGTATAAATCTCCAGGCACAGCCGATTTCTGGGTTATAAGGAAAAAGCCCATGATATCGTTGTTCTACTAAAGGAATGGAATATCTTAGTTTTGAATAATTGTAATCATGCTTATCAATCATGACAATCATTCTAATCGCATACATATTTTGACCTAACGTATGAAGTGATGAGAAAAATTCTTCTACATTGTTACAGCAAAGAAATTCTGTAGTATTTAATACCATCTTCCAACCTGAAACTTCTCTTTCAATTTCCATTACCTCAATATCAGTATTAGTGGGATCGAATTCAAGGAATCTTGAATCTCGTACTTCCCAGTGGGGAGCAAATAATTTACAAATTTCAACGGAACGATCTGTAGAACCTCTATTAATTAATATACCGTGATCAAATATTTTTGTATGATGCATAAGCCACCATGGTAATAAATACTCCTCGTTATAAAAGTGAGAGATAATAGTTTTAGTAATTTCAATCTCCTCCAATAGCATGAATAATAATTTTAATTAAATATTATTATCATATGTTTTGTATTAAAAAAGGTTGAAAGGAATATGCGATTCTATGATGATATTTTCATAGTAATGTAGTATGGGAAATGTAATTCGATTATAAGAATTAAGTAATGTATTGTTAATTTACAAAATGATAAAATGGTAAGTGGAATTGTGTATAAATTATGAATAATAAACCGTCACGTTTGACTGTACAGTTTATGTATTGTATGATGTTAGTAATATAAACAAGGGGGGAAGATCGTTGGGAAGGTGTATCGAATCGGACAGTTGGCTCTCATGGCTCACGTGTCGAAACGAACGATTGATTATTATACGAATCTAGGTATCTTAAAAGCGGAGCGATCTCAATCTAATTATCGCTATTACGACGAAACAGCATTTGAGACATTACAATTTATTGAGAAGTGCAAAGAAATGCATATGCCGCTTTGTGAGATTAAAGAGAAAATCGAGGAGAAGAAGAAGCTGCTCGGTATCAATGAACACGTTTCGAAACAAGTGAATGAAGTGACAGACCATATTCATCGATTAGAAGTAGAGCTAACGGAATTAAAGCCGCTTTTAGATGGATTGACTGATTCACAACGTGAAAAAATATCGAAATCTTTATCTGGTCAAACGACAGCTTTAATACAGACACTTGCTCTATTATTATAGAACAAGTGAAATCCGACCTCTTTAATTTTTGTATCGGGCTATGTTTTCTAAGAAAGAAATAAGAAAACATTATAGTATACAGGAGGTGGACACCTTAGTTTTTTAACTAAGGGGATTCATTGGAAATATTTAATTTAGTCATGGTTGCGATTTTAATCGCATTTACTGGATTTTTCGTAGCAGCTGAGTTTGCGATTGTAAAAGTACGTTCAAGTCGTATTGATCAGCTTGTTGCAGAAGGAAAACGCGGTGCTTTAGCAGCGAAAAAAGTAACAACAAATTTAGATGAATATTTATCTGCTTGTCAATTAGGTATTACAGTTACAGCTATGGGATTAGGTTGGTTAGGTGAACCGACAATTGAAAAGTTATTACACCCGTTATTTGAGAAATGGAACTTAAACCCTTCTATTTCATCAGTATTAACATTTGGTCTTGCTTTTATGATTATGACGTATTTACACGTTGTAGTAGGAGAATTAGCTCCGAAAACGATGGCAATTCAAAAGGCTGAAAAGGTAACGTTATTATTGGCAGGTCCATTAATGATGTTCTATAAAGTAATGTATCCATTTATTTGGGTATTGAACGGTTCAGCTCGTGTTGTAACTGGCTTATTCGGTTTAAAACCAGCTTCAGAACATGAAGTAGCTCATACAGAGGAAGAATTACGCCTTATCCTTTCAGATAGCTATGAAAGTGGCGAAATTAATCAAGCTGAATACAAGTATGTAAATAACATTTTTGAATTTGATAATCGTATTGCAAAAGAAATTATGGTACCGCGAACAGAAATCGTTGGTTTCTACCTGGAAGATTCAGTAGAAGAACACATGAAAGTAATCCAAAATGAGCGATACACACGTTATCCGATTTTTGGAGAAGATAAAGATGATATTATCGGTATGGTCAACGTAAAAGATTTCTTTATTCGATATATGACCGAGGATCAAAAAGATTTATCATCCATTCGCTCGTATATGCGTCCAATTATTGAAGTGATGGAAACGACTCCAATTCACGATTTATTACTTCAAATGCAGAAGAAGCGAATTCCGATGGCTGTTTTATATGATGAGTACGGAGGAACAGCTGGAATTGTAACGCTTGAGGACATTTTGGAGGAAATCGTCGGCGAAATTCGTGACGAATATGATGAAGATGAAGCACCACCAATTCAACATGTGAACGAGCAACATATCATTGTTGATGGAAAAGTGCTTATCTCAGAAGTGAAAGATTTATTTGGATTACACATTGAAGAAGATGATGTGGATACAATCGGTGGATGGATTATGATGCAAAATCATGAAATCGAAGAAGGACAACACGTTGAGGCGGAAGGTTATGAATTTAAAGTGTTAGAAAAAGACGCTTACCAAATTAAACGTGTTGAAATTCGTAAGATGGAACAAGAACAAGAAGAAGAGAAAGCAGCAACTGTGTAAGTTGCTGCTTTTCTTCTAAAGTATAAAAAATGAGAAATTAGGAGCGGATATTTTGATTCAAGTAGCCTTACGTGTATATCGATTACAATTGTATGTGATCTTTAGTGGTTTACTACTTATGTGGACGATTACTCCGTTTGGAAAACAAGTAACAGGGTTTGGGATCGGATTAGCTGTAAGTGCATATTGCCTTTGGTTATTAGCTCGCAGAGTGGAGAAACTTGGGAAAAGTATTGTAATGAAGGAAAAGGCTCCAGGGTTAGGAGTTTTAAACCGATTTGCAGCGGCCATTTTAGGAGCTATTATCATGTATGAAATTGAGCATGAAATGGAAATGTGGGCATTTGGTACAGGCATTTTAGGTGGTCACTTTTTAATGATTGCGAATTTAGCTTATGCAAATATGCAGGTAGTGAAAGAAGAAGAGAAGAAAAGGGAACATGCTTCGAAAAACATAGAGCTATGATGAGAGGGACCTAATGGGGTTCCTTTTTTAGTTTAGCGATATGATACAAGTAATTAAATTAACGACAAATATAATACGCTTCTTTTTTGCGTTTTTCAATAGTATGAAAAATAATAAAAAAAAATTTAAAAACCCATCGATTTCTAAAGGTTATGTATGTTATCATGACAAAAGACTTTTTGAAAGAGGTGGATACCAATGTTACAAGCGCTACTTATTTTTGTGCTTCAAATTATTTACGTTCCCATTTTAACAATCCGTACGATTTTGCTTGTAAAGAATCAAACAAGATCCGCTGCTGCTGTTGGATTGTTAGAAGGAGCTATTTACATTGTCAGTTTAGGTATTGTGTTTCAAGATTTATCAAATTGGATGAACATCGTTGCCTATGTCATTGGCTTTAGTGCGGGACTGTTATTAGGCGGTTATATAGAGAATAAATTAGCAATTGGTTATATTACGTATCAAGTTAGTTTACTAGACCGTTGTAATGAATTAGTAGATGAGTTACGTCACTCTGGATTTGGCGTTACAGTATTTGAAGGTGAAGGTATTAATTCGATACGTTATCGCTTAGATATCGTTGCAAAACGTTCTAGAGAAAAAGAACTATTAGAAATCATTAATGAAATTGCACCGAAAGCGTTTATGTCTTCTTATGAAATTCGTTCATTTAAAGGCGGATATTTAACGAAGGCGATGAAGAAAAGAGCGTTAATGAAGAAGAAAGATCATCATGCATCGTAAAGAAAAGGGAGTAGTGCCGTTTTAAAAGTTCCCATATGTAAAAGAGAGGAATCTACATTAAAATAGATTCCTCTCTTTTTTATTGTTAATTGAAAAACTAAATCGTATAATTATTTTTTTTACTCATCCTCAAATTAATGATTAGCCATATAACTTGAAAAAATACAGGTATGATAAACGCGATTAATATAACGATAAGTGATATGGATTTAATTTCGGGTGTTTGAATGACACCAGCACCATCAACATCTCGTAGCCAAATAATAGCTGCCCATATTCCAAAAACGATAATCCAAAATAGGTTACCAATCCACCAAGAAATCCATCGTTTTTTCATGTTAACACCCCTTACATGTATCTACTGTTAAAAGTATATTTTCGTTCGTTACATTTATAATGAAACAACTTTAAAATTAGTTTTTAACTGTATATCTAACTTGTTTGAAGGTGACTATTTCTCCATCATCATTATTATCTTTCGTTTGCAAAAGTTGAACTTTTGGTTTGTAGTCTGTCCGATGAGCGTGTTCGATATCTTTAATGTTAAGCTTGTAAGATTCACCATTCTTTAGCTTTTGTTCCAACACTTTTTTATTAGCAACATAAATAAAAGTCACTTTATTTTCATCAATACCTTCAGTCTTAATTTCTAATTCATTATCTTTTGTTGTAATCGTTGGTGTTAATAGTTCCATACTGGCGTTTCCGGTTTCTAAAGAATTTTCTGCTATAGTTGAACATCCTGATAGTATGATTCCAGTGAATAGAAGAACAAGTAATTTCCTTTTCATAACATTCCCCCGATTCTATGTGATTTCTGATTTTGGCATTGTTAGATTGCTAGTGTTTTATGTAAACGTTTAGTGAGCATTCTTTTTAATTGTACCATAATATGTAAAATGATGCAGGCTGTATATCCAATTTAAAGGAGATTGAAAGTTTACTTATTGCTGTAAATTAGTATTTTTACAGTAGGCATATATCTTCTTTAGGAAATCCTTTTTCGTATTTAAAATATGTAATGAAATAAAACCAATAAGTCCTATTCCGCCAAAAATAAGCCATGGTGTATACACTCCGCTTAAGTTGGATGTAAAAGATGTACCAGTATAATTACCGATGATAAAACCAAATGCGAGTGATAGTTGATAAAATCCAAAGAAAGTGGCTGTATATAATTCATTACTGTAATTTGCAATAGCGATATCAGCGTTAGGTAATACGAGTGTTTCACCGATTGTAAATAAAATTACACAAATAAAGAGCCAATATGGGTGTTGAAATAAAGGAATGAGTAAAAAGGAAATACTCATTAATAAAACACCGTATTTAATATTCGAAAGTGTGTTGTATTTGTGGAATAATTTTCGGAATAATACCATAAATATGACGCCTGTTATTGCATTTATCGTAATAACGAGTGTAGCAAGTTGATTGCTATTACTAATGTTTTTCATATGAAGTGGAAGTGCGACAGTAAGCTGAGTAAACATAATATAGAAGAAAATCATGATAAAGGAAAACAGAAGAAAAGACTTGTTTTGTAAGATGGCCTGTATTCCTAATGTAATAGACGTGTTTTCAGTAGTGACTTGGAAGTGATTTTTAAGTAAGTAAAAGATTAAAGCAAATATCAGCATAAGAGATCCTGTTAGAGAGAAAGCATAGATTGGATCGAGTAAGAGTAAAAACCCTCCTGCAATTGGTCCGATTATTGCACCGCAATTAAAGCTAAGGTTTAAATATGTAAATAAATTTTTTCTCAAATGAGCTGGCTGTGAGCCAAATATAGCGCGAGCGGCAGGTTCGTAAAATGCAGTTCCGAAGCCAATAAGTGCAGAAGAAATAGAAATTGTATAGAAATCAGAGCATATTCCTAAAGCGATAAATCCGATTCCTCTCAAAAATAATCCGGCTATCATCATAATGATATAGCCTATTTTGTCAGCAATTAATCCTGAGAATAAAGGGATAACTCGTGATGTAATTATTATAACCGTCAACACTGTTCCTACTTGAAAAGCTGAAAAATGGAGAAAGGTTAATAGATAAATAGCTAAAAATGCGTATACTGCAAAATAACCAAAAGACATAAAAAATGAAGAAATAAGCATGAAACGTATCGGTGTTGAGAAACTTTTCATAGAACTCCTCCTAATATTGTAACCAGTAAATTTTTTTAGTGGTTAACTATTTTATATTATAATTATACATAAAGTCAGAAAAAAGTAAAATTTAAGAAGAAGGTGAATAGAATTGAGTCAAAACGCACCAAACGAATTAGAGTATATTCGAGAATTTTTAAATACATGGAGAATACCAAACGATACGAGAGAGCCAATTGATTTGCTGCAAACAGAAGAGGATATAAAGAAATTTATGAAAGAATCTTTTCATGAAGAGCTTCTATTTCATACGATAGAGGAATTAAAAAGTTTTCGAGAAGATATTCGGGCGGCAATTGAAGGTGAGGGATCATTGCAACAATGGTTAGAGAAATACCCATTTTATGTACATATAAAGGAAGATATGAAAGGTATTACATATGAACCAGTATACGAAGAGAATGTGTATACAAAAATATTAAGCATTGTGTTTATCTCGATTCAAGAAAATTTGTGGGGAAGGTTAAAAGCATGTCCAGATTGCCGTTGGGTATTTTACGATCATTCGCGAAATGGAAGCAAAAGATGGTGCGGTATGTATGCTGGTGAAGAAGGAGGCAGAGCATGCGGTACAATTGCAAAAGTGAAAAATTACCGCGCAAAGAGAAAAGGAAGAACGGGTTATAATGTGTAATTTAAATTAGGGGAAGAAAATGGAATGGGGGAATGTAGCATATGAAAGGTACACAAATGTTAGCTTTAAATAAAAAGTGTTGGGACACAGTTGCACCTTATTTCTTTCAAGTAGATTGTTTGCCGAAATATGGTCCGTATACAGCATCTGAAGAGGAGATTCATTTGTTCGATTCAATTAGAAATAAAAAGGTTCTTGATATTGGATGTGGAAGTGGGCATTCGTTGCAATATATGGCGGAACATGGCGCAGAAGAATTGTGGGGACTTGATCTTTCGAGCACACAAATTGAAACGGCACATAAAACGTTACAGTCGTGGAATCCGAAGTTAATATGTGGAGCAATGGAAGAGGAAGTGGATATTCCGAAAGGGTATTTTGATATTGTATATTCCATTTATGCATTAGGTTGGACTTCAGATTTAAGAAAAACGTTGGAACTAATATATTCATATGTAAAGCCAGGAGGAAGCTTTATTTTTAGCTGGGAGCATCCCGTATATTCAAACTTAATGTATGGAACAGAGGAGATTGCTTTCAGCTCGTCTTATCATGAAGAAACTCCTATTACGTTTGAAACATTTAAGGGAGAGGATGTACAAGCGACATTATATAAGAGAAAAATAAGTACGTACATAAATGAGTTAAATAGAGCAGGATTTACAATTGAGAGAATAGAAGAGCCTGAACCATCGAGCTTGTTTGATGAAGAACTAGCTGAGCCGTCTACGAAATATTATTCTTTATATAAAGCTAGAATGGTGCCGACTACTTTTATTATTAAGGCGAGAAAATGAAAAATACAGCGTACACTGAAAAAAGCGTACGCTGTATTTTATTAAAGGTTAGTACTTATCTCTTCGGTTGAAAAATATGTTGAAAGAAGTATTTGTGATGTAAGTTATCTACAATTTTATTTGCTTGGTATGTGCGATGTTGTTCGAGTCGAAGTCTTTGCTCCATCATTTTGATTGCGTGATCAGATAAACGTAACATAGCGCATGTCTCCTTTTCTATAAATATAGGTGTCTATTTGGTATCGATCCCATATTTATAATTAAGGAGGCAAAATGTGTAACATAGGCAAAAAGCACCTTCCTCTCCCATTACGCTTACGAGGTTAGCTGTCGGACTCGGGAAGTGAGAGTTTCCCTACTTAAATAAGATTCGCCCCAAGTAGCATAGCTACAAAAATGGTTCCCCCGCTCCAAATTTTGGACTCAGCAAAAGGTTTTATAAAGTAAAAGATAACACAAATAATCAGGTTAGTCAAACTATTTATTGTTTTCTGTCTTTTTTAACGAGGTTAAAATCACACCATCAGGCAATACGATATTTTGTACTTCGATAAAGCCATGTTTTTTATATAAAGACAAAGCAGGTGTATTTTCTTTCCCTGTTTGTACAATATATGTTTTGGAAGGGGAGAACATGTCAAATACATAAAGTAGTAGTTTTGTTGCAATCCCTTTATGAAAATGATCAGGGGATACTACTAAACGATGAATATCCACTTCTTCTTCATCTATTTTAAAAGAAATAAAACCAGCAAGTGTATCTTCAAAAAAATAGCCGTAAAAAATTTCATCACAAGATTGAATATCGGCTACAGTATCATAAAGTCGAGGGATAGCTGTACTATTTATATATTTCGCCTCAATTTCATAAGCGGGTATTTGAATGCTTAAAATAGAAGTTGCAGTTTTGTGAGAAGTTGTTATTAATTTTTGAATCATAGAATAGAAACCTCCTTGTTGGCTGTATTTTCATAGATTTGACAAGATTTTTCTTTTTTGGATATAATAATTACATAGTTACACAATAAGTTAGTAGCTAAATTGAATTACACTATAATAGAAATGGAGGACTAAAGATGGGGTGGATTATCACATTAATAGTTGGTGCTATTATAGGTGCAATTGCAGGTTCTATTACAGGTAAAGACTTTCCTGCTGGCATGTTTGGAAATATAATTGCTGGTTTATTAGGAGCTTGGTTAGGCGGTAAATTATTTGGAGATTGGGGTCCATCACTAGGTGGTATTCATATTGTACCAGCTTTATTAGGATCAATTGTTCTCGTTCTTATTGTATCATTTGTAGTGAAATCTGCAAGGAAATAAAGAGTTATATTATGATAAAAAGCCCTATATAAGGGCTTTTCATCATTCGAAGAGGTGGTTTTATTGGAGAAAGTAAGTTTAAGAAAACGAGATAAGTTGAAAAAATTTTTTAGAGAACACAATTATTTAGCAGTGTTACTTGGGTTTGCACTATTGTTCATTAATATTTTATTACTAACAAAAATATCATTTGTTTTTACGCCGTTTATCGTCTTTTTAAAAACAATTTTCTTCCCAGTATTATTAGCGGGCGTACTATTTTACATTTTGCATCCATTCGTTTCGCTTTTAGAAAAGAAAGGTGTTTCAAGAATCGTATCAATAGCCTCGATATACTTAATCGTAATTGGATTATTTGTGTTTTTAGTTTTAACGGTTATTCCAATTATTAAAGATCAAATTGATGCATTAATAGATAACTTACCGTATTTCGGTCATGAAATTGAACGAGCAGCACGTAGATTTGGGGAAAGTAATTTACTAGGAAAAATTCAGGAGAATTTAAATATTGATGTAGCGAGTATGGTAAAGGACTATACAGTTGATTTTACGAAATCTTTATCATCAGTAACAGGAAATGTAACTGGATTTTTAAGTACTATTACAGAGGTCGTTTTAACGTTTGTAATGGTTCCGTTTATATTGTTCTATCTTTTAAAAGATGGTGAGCAATTACCAAATCACTTTTTAAAGTTTATTTCAGAACAAAGACGACCAGCAGCGATGAGAATACTAGACGATATGCATTATGCGATTAGCTCGTATATTAGAGGACAAATTATCGTTAGCTTATTTATCGGTATTATGCTATTAATTGGTTACCTTATTATCGGTATTAAATATGCAGTACTACTCGCTATTTTAGCGATGATTGTAAATATCGTTCCGTACGTAGGACCAATTATCGCAATTACACCAGCGTTAATTATTGCGTTTATTGATTCGCCGGGGATGGTTTTAAAGGTAATTATTGTAATGATGGTTGTACAATTAGCAGAAGGTAAATTTATTTCTCCGCAAGTCATGGGGAAAAAGCTAGATATTCACCCGATTACTATCATTTTTATTATTTTAACTGCCGGAAATTTATTTGGAATTATGGGGATTATTTTAGCAATTCCAGGGTATGCGATATTAAAGGTGTTAGTAACGCATGGTTATCGATTTGTTAAGTTGAATACGTAGGAAAAAGAGCTAAAACAGTATTATCTGTTTTAGCTCTTTTTTATTAACAATTGATGTGCATATTGGCGTGCCCATTGATCCGCTTCTAATATAGCATCTAGTGAAGGATTTTTTACGTTATGATGGGCTTCAACTGTTTTGTAAATTGTTTTTTCAATATCGAAAAAGGCAATTTCATTTTTTAAGAATAGTGCATTCGCAATTTCATTTGCTGCGTTTAATACAGCAGGAGTAGTACCACCAATTTTGCCACATTCATATGCGTATTGTAGACAAGGGAACTTCTCTAAATCTGGTTTTTCAAAATGTAAACTACCGATTTCTAATAAATTTAATTTTTCATAGGAAGAAGGTAGCCGAGTAGGGTAGTGAAACGCATATTGAATCGGCATTCTCATATCAGGAGCACCGAACTGCGCTATAACTGATCCATCAATAAACTCTACTAAAGAATGAATAATACTTTCTTTATGAATCATTACATCAATTTTTTCATAAGGAATATCAAATAGCCATCTTGCTTCCATTACTTCGAATCCTTTATTCATTAATGTGGCAGAATCAATCGTTAATTTTGCCCCCATTAACCAGTTTGGGTGCTTTAAAGCATCTTTTGCTTGTAGAGTTTTCATTTCTTCACGTGTTTTATCACGGAATGCACCGCCAGAAGCTGTAACGATTAATTTGTCAATTTCTTTATTATTTTCTCCGTTTAAACATTGGAAAATAGCTGAATGTTCGCTATCGACTGGAATTAAACGACATCCGTTTTGTTTGGCCAGTTCAGTTACAATATGACCAGCTGCAACTAACGTTTCTTTATTAGCGATGGCAATATCTTTCTTCGCTTTTAATGCTTCAATTGTTGGGAGTAATCCTGAAACACCAACGACGGAACTTAATACAAGATTTGAATCAGGGTGAGTAGCTACCGCAATTAAGCCATCTGTTCCGTATGTAATTTTTACGTTGGTTGAAATACGCGTACGAAGCGTGTCTGCTAATTCTTTTGTCGCGACGCTTACAATGCGAGGTTGAAACCTTTTGATTTGTTGCTCAAGAAGCTCGATATTATAATTTGCGGTTAAACCGACGATTTTAAAATATTCGGGATGAGCTGAAACGACATCTAATGCAGATGTGCCGATAGATCCTGTTGAACCTAAAATGGATATATATTTTACCATGAAAAAACCTCCAAAGTTGTTTCGAGTATTTCTGCAAACCTATATAATATTAGGCAATTGAAGTGGAAATTCCTGCTATATAAAATAGAAAATTTTGGTTTGTTTAGAGGTGAAATGTGATAAACTGTAAAAAATAACGAAAAGCGATGAAAGAGAAGAGTACATATTCGAAACTTTTCAGAGAGCTGATATGTGGTGGAAATCAGTAAGGGATGAATATGGAATGGGCTCTGGAGCTTCTAACTGAAATGAGTAGGTAAAGACGGTTGCTTCACGTTAAGAAGTTGAAGTGAGCTAACAATAGCTAATTAAGGTGGTACCGCGGGAGTCTCTCGTCCTTTTTTAAGGATGAGGGGCTCTTTTTATTTTGAGAAAGGAGGAGTTAGGATGAGTGAGAAAATAATGTTAACAGGAATTAAACCGACAGGTTATCCGCATTTAGGAAATTATATTGGTGCAATTAAACCTGCGTTGCAAATGTCAAAGAAGAATGAAGGGAAAGCATTGTATTTTATAGCAGATTATCACGCGTTAAATGCTGTGCATGATCCGAGCCAGTTTAGTAGTTATACGAAAGAGGTAGCAGCTACTTGGTTATCGCTTGGACTTGGAGAAGATGTTATTTTTTATAGGCTAACAGAAGTGCCGGAGATTCTAGAATTAGCTTGGATATTAGCTTGCCTAACTCCGAAAGGGCTTATGAACCGTGCTCATGCGTATAAAGCGAAAGTAGAGCAAAATAAAGAAGCGGGTTTAGAGGTCGATGCAGGAGTGAATATGGGATTATATACGTATCCGATTTTAATGGCAGCCGACATATTACTATTCCAGGCTACGCATGTACCCGTTGGAAAAGATCAAATTCAGCATATCGAAATTGCGCGTGATATTGCGACGTATTTTAATCATACTTTTGGCACGACATTTACACTTCCGGAGTATGTCATACAAGAAGAGGGTGCAATATTACCAGGGCTTGATGGAAGAAAGATGAGTAAAAGTTACGGGAATGTGATCCCGTTATTCGCGGAGCAAGAAAAACTACGAAAGTTAATATTTAAAATCAAAACAGATTCTTCACTTCCAAATGAACCGAAAGAACTAGAAACGTTATTTACAATTTATAAAGAATTTGCAACGGAAGATGAAATGCAGTCAATGCGTGAAAAATATGAAACTGGCATTGGATGGGGCGATGTGAAAAAAGAGTTGTTTCGCGTTGTAGACCGTGAATTAGCTGGGCCACGTGAGAAATATGCTATGTATATGAATGAACCGAATTTATTATATGAAGCGTTGGAAAAAGGTGCTGAGCGGGCGCGGACTATTGCGAAGGTAAATTTAACAGAAATTAAGAAACGGATTGGATTTGAGAGGGAGCACTGAGCGTTCCCTCTTTTTTCTCTATAACTTATTCGTCATATCGATGAGTAAAGCAAGGAGTTCGCATATTCTTTTGAAACTTATTAGTTGCATATATTAAAAAGTATGCTACTATAGGGTTACTTATTAAACATGTTTAATAAGTATAATGAAAGTCACTTAATAAACATGTTTAATAAGTAGGGTTCATTTGATTACGAAGGAGATGATTCTATGAAAACAGAAAAAGAAAAGATGTTAGCGGGAGAAATGTATATTGCAGATGACGAAGAATTAGTGGCTGATAGGGTGGAGGCAAAACGTTTAACACGCCTTTATAACGAGGCGATGGAGACAGGAGATGAGAGGCATTTTACATTATTAAATCAGCTTTTAGGTTCTTCAGCTGACGGGGCATCACATATTAAACCTACTTTTCGTTGTGATTATGGTTACAATATCCATATTGGAAAGAATTTTTTCTCCAATTTCAATTGTGTGATTTTAGACGTTTGTGAAGTGCGAATTGGGGATAATTGTATGTTTGCACCTGGTGTTCACATTTATACTGCTACTCATCCTTTACACCCGGTAGAGCGGAATTCTGGTAAAGAATATGGAAAGCCTGTAAAGATTGGTAACAATGTTTGGGTAGGCGGGGGAGCTATTATTAACCCTGGTATTTCAATTGGAGATAACGCTGTAATTGCTTCAGGGGCAGTTGTGACAAAAGATGTACCCAATAATGTAGTAGTTGGTGGTAACCCAGCTAAAGTTATTAAAACGATAGACTTATAGAAATCGTTTTTTATGAGTGCATGAATAAACAGATGTTGTATCGTATAGAAAATGTGAAAGATGTTTCATATAAAGAAAAATAGTGCGGAAAATCGTACGAAGACATTACTTACTTCTTGAAACGCTCTTTTTCTTATTTGTTTTGCTGGTTTTCTCGTTTGCCGTAAGTTTCTATCATAGGTTATACACAATTTTTAAGTATACTAGGGGAAGCATTCGGAATACTGCTAGTAGAAATATATCATCTTTATTGCTTTAGAAAATGATGTATGATATATTGTCAACGCAACTTATTAAAAAAGTTTAATAAGTATGTTGATTAAGGTGGTGAGCGATTTGAGTAAACAGTTTGTTACTCAAAAATCGATTAAAGAGACAATCCTTCGCGGCATTCGTAAAGTTCTTTTAGAGCGAGGTAGTGCAACGAAAGTTGAGCTTAGTAATACATTAGAAATTAGTTTTCCAACGATAAGTAAATTTATAGAAAAAATGAAACAAGACGGTGAAGTCACTTTAGCTGGTTTAGATGATTCAAGTGGTGGAAGAAGAGCGAAACGATATGAATATAATCCAGAATATATGTTAGGTTTAGCGATATTTTTAGAAAAAAATGAAACAAACTATACAATTTTTAACTGTTTAGGGGAAGTAAAAGAACAGGGGAGTACTTCAAGTATGTTAATTGATACGGGCGTAAATCTATTATCTAAACATATTGAAGGTCTTATCGCTACATTCCCGAAAATAAGCTCTATATCAATTGGTGTGCCTGGTTCGGTTGATAATGGTCGTATTTTTTATATTCCTGGATATGAAAAGTTCCAAAATTTTAATTTGAAAAGTCATTTGGAGGAACAGTTTTCTATACCAGTAGTAATAGAAAACGATATGAATGCTGCTGTGCTTGGTTATTATAAAAACACTGGAAACTATGACAATTCCTCTCTTGTATATTTGTATTCCGGTCAAAATGGTCCAGGTGCAGGTATTATGGTAAATGGAGATGTCGTACGCGGAAGCACATTTTTCTCAGGAGAGATATCTTTCGTCCCGCAGTATAATAATAAAAATTTCTTGCAAGCTTTGAGAAGTGAAGATCCGAATAATCCAGAGGAATATAATATAGATGCTATTACTCGTTTAATCGCTACATGTATAGCTATTATTAACCCGCATGCCTTTATCTTCTGTGATGATGAAGTGAATCAATTTGTAATAGATCAAATTGTAAAAACTTGTCCGCAGTACATCCCGGCGGAACATATTCCGAAAATAACAGTGAGTAATTGGAAAGAAGATTATTTATATGGATTAAAAAGTCTAGGACTTGATCTTATGATTACGAGAACGAATAAAGAAAATTAAATGTCCTGGCAATGAAGCATCCAATTGCCAGTTGAATAACATAAAAGAAAAGGTGTCGATTATGAAAATTGAACATGTAGCAATTTGGGTGAATGATTTAGTAGGAATGCGTGATTTTTATAAACAATATTTTAATGGTGAAGAAAATAGCTTATATGATAATCCGAAAAAGCAATTTAAATCTTATTTTATAACTTTTGAAGGTGGTGCGCGTCTAGAACTTATGAAGCGGGTAGGGATAGAGGATGCATTACAAACAGAAACAATAGGATATGCACATATTGGTTTTTCTGTAGGTAGTAAAGAAAAGGTGAACGAATTAACGAATACATTAAGAGAAGCAGGGTACCCTGTGTTAAACGGCCCACGAACTACAGGGGATGGTTACTATGAAAGTGTAGTAAGTGATCCTGAAGGAAATCAGATTGAGATAACGATCTAACATGAACAACCTCATTTCGCATTATCATGACGGGAGATGAGGCTGTTTTATTTTTATCTTTAATTGGAGTGATGAAAATCGCGAAGAATCCCCTCAATAACTGGATGAAGAGTACTAGGTAATTCATCAAGCGGAAAGAAACGTAATTCTTTTGATTCTGTTTGATCACATACAAGCTCACCGTGGAATTCGCGGCAAATATAAACAACGAGTACACCGTGTACTTGATCGCCGTTTGGATAGATTTGAAAGTAATCTGGTCCAGAGTATGTACGGAATAGTTCTGGATTTTTAATAATAAGTCCAGTTTCTTCATATACTTCTCGCTTTAAAGCGTCTTCTAATGTTTCGTTATATTCTAAAGCGCCGCCAATAATGCCCCAGCGGTTAAAGTCTGTGCGGAGCTGCAGCAATATTTCATTGTTTTCATTTACTATAATGGCGTGTGATCCTATTAAAATCAGTGGCTGATTTCCTACTAAATTTCTCATATCTTCAATATAACCCATAGTTATTCTCCTTATAGCTAATAATAATTAGGAAGTTCTTTTAACATTCTTTCTGTTTTCCGTGCTGTAAAGGCTAAGTTATGATCATCTTTCGTTCTGAAAAATAAAGTGCGTAAAAAGGTTTTAATGTTGGCGCATAAAATACAATATTCATTTAACGAAAGGCGTTTTCTAATTTGAGGAAGCCTTTTTATTTTTTTATGAATAATAGAAATTAACTCGTCTTGCGGAAAGTCATGATACAACATCGCTAGTAAAGGAGTAACGATGCGTTCATCTTCGTTATTATGAAAAAGGTCAGATGGAATGAAGATTTTATTTAATAAACAATGAATTAACTCTTCGTACCATTCAAAAGTTGTATACGTATTATGAACAATTTCCGTAAAGGCATCAGATACGTGAGCAAGACAATGAGCCCATCCTTTATTTTCAATATAGCCTCGGAAATCTGTTTCTAAGTTTGTGTATGTAATGAGTTTGTTTTTTATTTCTTCAATATCCTCCTCCGTACAAAAGTAGTGCGAATTAGCGAATTGGAGTATTAACGCAATTAACGAAACAGTGTAAGAACGTGTGAAAACCCCATCTGAATGCGGGGAGTATATGTCACAATATAAATATTCATCACTTAAACAAGTTTGCAACAGTAATTTCAGTTGATCATCCATAAGGAATTCATGATGAATAAAATGCACAAAACATTTATATATAAGTTGATAACGAACGTAACTATCAGTCGTTCCGATATACTGAAGCATATGGAGCGTTAATTCATTTATATCTATATATCGCAGTTGCGTATAGTCATTTTGTTGTATAAGCTCTAACTGTTGTTGCAGTGCTGTAATATCCAATGGAGAACCTCCTCCGCACTTTAAAGATGCGATGTTTTCTAGTATTCTATATATTCAAGGACAATCCTCCTCATGCAAGGAGAACAAGTAGAAATTCAAGTATGACATAGATGAGGGAAGAATATGACGACGATAGAACAGTTAGTAAAACATTTTAAAATAAGAAGAAATGCTTCTTCTATCATGATAAAAGAAAATAATGCAGAGATTTTTACAGAAGAGCAATTAAAGGGAATCATGCAATATTGTGTTGCTGAGGCTGAAAAAGAGGGAATTGAAAACTTACATTTTGAAGTTTCTTCAAAAAGCCCAAATTATGATGTGTATAAGAAATGTTTCGAAGCGTATTCTTTTGAATATGTTACTGAAAACATCATTGTATGTAAGGATATATATGAAGTAGAAGATGTAGAAAGTGAAATTGATTTTAAGTTGATTGAAGAAGTAGGAGAAGATGCTTTTTATTCACTTTGGAACGAGATGACGGAAGAACAAGTCACTTATGATCAATTTGTAAATATGATGCTACAAGAAATTGGAGAGCAATGGAAAGAACATTGTTTAACTGCAAGTATTAATGAAGAGCAGATCGGAATTGTAATCCCATATATTGAAAAGGGGACGTTAGAAGAAGGAAAACTTATGTATTTCGCAGTCGCTCCAAATATGCGAAATAAAGGATACGAAGCAGTATTCTTTACAGGAGCGATGTTTGTATTAAAAGAAATAGGTGCATCTTATTATATCGGTGAGACAAATGTACAAAATGAGTGGATGAAGGATATTTTTGAAAATAACGGATGTCAGCTGCTTAGTTCAACTGAGAGATATGTGAGAAAGTTTTAGGAGGATGAACGATGTATACTCTCGAACTCGTATAGCGGGAGGGGACTATATATGTTAAAGCAATCCATGCATTCAGTCGTGTTATTGTATCCACATGTATTGTTAGAAGGCTGGAATGTTGAAAAAGTTTCAGAACGTTATGAAGGTGAAAAGTGGGGAACTTTTTGGTTTCAGGTTGTTACTCCAACTGGGATGTTTCGAGTAAAGGAATTTTTTCTCGATATAATGGAACCAGTATTTCCGGATAGCTGTATTTCTCAAGCAAAAGGAGATTGTTTTCAATATAAAGGGCTTGTGTATTGGAAAGGTATAAATTATAAAGGAAAAGAAAGTTACGTTACATCTATATGGAAAACACAAGTTGAAATTTCTGTTGATCATGGATATGTAAACCAAGACGAAATGGAACGATTTCTATTTGAATTACAACCAGTAAATATGGAGCTTGGGAAAACGATATTACATACACCATTTCACTTATTAAGCTTTCAAGCGAAGAGAAGTGAAATGGGTGAGATAGGAAGATGTAGAGAGTGGAATGCTCCAGATGACGTATCCTATGTAAAATTGTCAATTCATGAAAAGCTAAGTTGGAAACTCGAATCGGTCGGTTTCGGAAATGACGAAACGCAGTATGTATACTGGGATGAAGTTAATAAACTATATGCACTTTGGGTTTGTAGACATAAAAACAAAGCGTATTATCCTATTTCTTCATGGACAATGAACTATGGCCCAAAACAAATTATAAACGGGTTAGAGTTTTACTCACACCCTAATCGCGGAACAGTTGTATACGAAGATTTAGGTAATGAACAAATCGCATACGTATTTCGCGGTAATCCATGTACAAATTTTGAACAAGTAAAAGAACTTTTTGCCTGTTTGTAAGATAAAAAGAAAAATGAGAACGACAAAGTAGATATTTGTATAATACAATAGAGTAAGATTCGATTATAAGAGAAAGCGTTGGTGAAAGAATGGGGCAGCAAAGACATTGGTTACAAGCAACTGTAGAAAGAAATGAAGATAATACGTTACAAATAAAGTGGGAAAATAATATAGAGGAAGTTCGCATTTACTGGAGTACTTCGCCAGATCATATTGAAGAAAATGGAGAATTACTTGCAACGGTAAATGGAGAATCATCATATACAATTGAAAACCTGAGCGAAAATGAGCGTCCATATTTTAGACTAGTAGGTAGTAATGGACAAGCAGTAACAGTAGCTGAGCGTAGACTGCCATTACAAGGCGCGTTTAACTTCCGTGATATGGGAGGATATGAAACGACAGAAGGCCGTAAAGTAAAATGGGGTAAATTATACCGTTCTGAAGAATTAGCAGGATTAACAGAGTGGGATATTGCGTATTTACAAAAGTCTGGCTTAAAGTTAATTTGCGATTACCGTACAGACTTTGAAGTGAAGCATAAGCCAAACCCTGAGATTACAGGAGCTCGTCAAGTGTGTTTACCAGTTATGCAAGACTTAGCAAAAGACTTGAACATAAATGAGTTTTTCCAAGTTGGTGACCTTTCTATGTTAGGCAAACCAGGCGAATACCTTGTGAAAATGAATCAAGATTTCGTAAGTGGTAACGAGGCGTTCGTAAGCTTCTTAAACTTAGCGCAAAACCCGGAAAACTTACCGTTAGTAAACCATTGTACAGCTGGGAAAGACCGTACTGGAGTTGGATCAGCATTATTATTACTTTTACTAGGTGTACCAGAGAAAACAGTAATGGAAGATTATTTACTAAGTAACGGTTTCCGTGAAAAGTTAAACGAGAAAATGATGGCCTTTTTAGGTGCAAAACTACAAAACGATGAGAGTAGAGCGATATTAGGTGCGATGTTCGAAGCACGTGCTGAGTATTTACAAGCTGCGATTGATGAAGTGAAAAAGCAATATGGTTCAGTTGAAGCGTATGCTGAAAAAGCACTTGGCTTTACGAAAGAGTCGTTAGAACAAATGAAAGTTTTATTGTTAGAAGATAAATAAAGCGGAGGGAGGCTGATTGGATTAGCCTCCTTTTCTTATTGTTGTTATAATTAGGCTATGAGAATATAAGAATTGAGGAGAACATCATGAAATACAAAGTTATATTATTCGACGTAGATGATACATTATTAGATTTCCCTGAAACGGAAAGACACGCATTACATAATGCGTTTGTACAGTTTGGTATGCCTACAGGGTATACTGATTATCTTGCAAGTTATAAAGAGATTAGTAATGGGTTATGGAGAGATTTAGAAAATAAAATGATTACGTTAAGTGAATTAGCGGTAGATCGATTTAGACAATTATTTGCACTTCATAATATAGAAGTAGATGCACAGCAATTTAGTGATGTATATCTTGAAAACTTAGGGAAAGAAGTACATCTTATAGAAGGTGCAGTGCAATTATGTGAGAATCTACAAGATTGCAAGCTAGGCATCATTACGAATGGATATACGAAGGTGCAACAATCTAGAATCGGAAATTCGCCTTTATGTAATTTCTTTGATCATATTATTATTTCAGAAGAGGTTGGTCATCAAAAACCAGCACGTGAGATTTTTGATTATGCATTTGAAAAGTTTGGGATTACGGATAAATCAAGTGTACTAATGGTTGGAGATTCGCTCACTTCTGATATGAAAGGCGGAGAAGATTACGGCATTGATACGTGTTGGTATAATCCGAGTTTGAAAGAGAATAAGGCAAGTGTTAAGCCGACTTATGAAGTGAAGAGTCTGCTGCAAATTTTAGAACTTGTAGAAGTGGCGGAAGAAAAGGTAGTTTCATTTTAATCGTGTCGATATTTGTTGATAAGTCGATATTCTTTGTCGAATCGTTGATATATCGAAAAAATCGTTGATATATTTTAAGTTACGGTAGATATATTGGCAAAATCGTCGATATAATTTGAGTTGCGTTCATTTTATAGGTACGATCGGTGTAATAACTAGAGGTGAGTGAAAGATGTTAACATTTTTATTTGAGTTAGACAAGAATATCCCACAGAAAGATGAGCGGCGGTATGATGCTTATTCAAAGGGCTTTATCGAAGGGGATGTAACGATTCGCGTGAGTGACAGCGTGCTTTTTCAAAAGTCATGCATGAAGGTCGCAGAGCTCGGTATTTATTTAGGACAGTGGATGGAGCAAGTGCAACATGGGCAGAACGTACATATGAGTTATGAAACGCCTGACCGTGATGAGACAATTCTTAGTTTCTTCTATGAAGAGGACAATCAATGGAGAGTTTCTTCCAGTTGGCAACAATTTGAGGTTCAGGAATGTATTTCTACTACAGCATTAGTGGAGAGTGTTCAGCGTTATTTATATGAGTTAAATAAAGAACTGCGCGCGTTAGAATATCCTGTGACGTTTGATCAGTACTTAAGAGGAGAGCGGGTGATGCAGCTTTCTTACAAACGACTGTGTGATAGTAAAGCGGATACGGTGCCTATTGAGGTTTACAATGGAAGTGACAGAGTAGGCACAGTACGAGGCTATTATAAAAATACGTTGATGAGAGTGCTAGATTTCATTCCGAAAGTCGGTAGTAATATCATTTATGAAATAAAGGATAGCAAGGACAATATTCGCGTCATTGCAAAGGATGTAAGTAGGCAGCACCAAAGAAAGATTTTAGTAACATATAAAGATAATCATGATGCAGAGCATGAAATACTTGTATGTGACGGAAAGTTATTGGATGCTAATTTCTTATTTACCTTTACATATAAGAGAGAAGAATTTGTTGTTCATAAAACTACTTTTGGGATGGGAAAGTTATTACGAAAAGGCTATGTAATTGCAGATTGGAATATTCGTCTTGAGGAAGATATGTATCACATCGAGATGAATGTATACGATGAAGATTATATAGAAGACCAATATTTACTGTTGGGCGTATTTCATGCGGTTTTGTATGGGTGATCGTTGTATAAATGAAAAATACCGGTATTCTTTGTGAAAAGAATGCCGGTATTTTTATTTATCCTCAAAAATAAAAACTTCATCAATCGTACTATGAAGTGCCCTCGCAATATCGTGAGCAAGCTGCAAGGAAGGATTATATTTTCCTTTTTCGAGATGGTTAATTGTTTCACGACGTACACCAACTTGTTTCGCTAAATCTTCTTGCGTCATATTCAATTTGGCGCGGTATTCTTTTATTTTCGTTACGAACGCCACGGCGCATCTTCCATTTCATCAACTGGTTTATCGTAAAAGAACATAGAGAATCCGAACGTAAGAATAAGCGTGCCGAAAATAAGAGCGATATCAATCTCTTGTAGCACCGGGTTTGGCAATAACATTTCAATGAACATAATGATAGCGGTAGTTAGTAACGTAACGATAAAGGCATTGCGGCACGATTTATTGACGATTTGTTCAAACAGTTCATCGTGTTGAACCGTTCTATATGAGGTGAAAAAGGAGAAGAAACAAAACATAGTAAACAATCCTTTTTCATAAAAAAAGCCAAGAAAACCGAAGAAACCGAGAAATCCTAAATATTTTATCCAAGTTGTTTTCATGATAGTTCCTCCTTATCATGTTAGAAATAAATCACGTTATGTTATAAATATATGACATATGGATAGGAATGGTAATAATAGTTTTTTAGTTTGCTTCATAATAATAGTAAAAAGAGGAAATATACTGCGAAATAAAGAGGATAATATTGTAAAATGGTTGTAAGGAGGGGGAGGAAGGTATGCTAAATTGGATCATGATCGTTGTATTACTTGTAGTCATTACTGTAGTCGCGACAGTGTTAATTGGGCGAAAGGGTGATGCAAATTATAGTAAAGCAACAAAGGGGAATATTAGAAGACTTACGATGATTTATATTATACTCGCTGTCGTTTTAATCGTTGGGTTAGGTCTGTATATTTATTTTAAAGGTTAAAAACTGAAAAATACAAAAATATAAAAATATAAGTATGCTATAATGTTAATATAGTTATTTGGTAATTAAGGAAAGGATTGGATGGAATGATTGAAATTATGAATGTGTCAAAAAGTTATAATGGTTCTACCTATGCAGTAAAAGATTTAAGTTTATCTGTGCCTAGCGGAGAAATCTTTGGATTTTTAGGGCCAAATGGTGCCGGTAAATCAACGACAATTAAGATGATTACTGGTATCCATGGGGTGGACAAAGGGACGATTACGATTAACGGTATAGATATTATGAAAAATCCGATGGAAGCGAAAAAGACGTTTGGTTATGTCCCAGATAGTCCAGATATGTTTTTACGATTAAAGGGAATTGAATATTTAAACTTTATGGCAGATATGTATGAAGTGCCGAAAGAAGTACGCCAAGAAAGAATTGAGTCCTTAGCGAAGAAATTTGATCTTTATAATGCTTTATCAGATCAAATTCAAAGTTACTCGCACGGTATGAGACAAAAGATTGTTATTATTGGTGTGCTCGTGCATGAGCCAGATGTATGGATTTTAGATGAACCGTTAACGGGGCTTGATCCGAAATCTGCATATATTTTAAAAGAAATGATGAGAGAACATGCGGATAAAGGAAAGATTGTATTCTTCTCTACACACGTATTAGAAGTGGCAGAAAAATTATGTGATCGCGTCGCGATTATTAATAAGGGGAATTTGCAGTTTAAAGGGAATTTAGATGAAATGAGAGATCATTTTAAATCCAACGAATCACTTGAAAAAATGTTCTTGGAGATGACGGGCAATGAGTAAAATTTGGACGTTAACGAAAGTATTATTGAAATTAAATTATGCAGATTTTATAACAGATAAGAAGAAGCGATGGGCGTATGTATTTTCATTTGCGGCTATTTTATTTGTCGGATTTTTACTGTTTGGTTCTATCACGCATGCAATGTATGAGGGAATGATACATTTAGGGCAAGATCCAGGAATGATTATCGCAATGGGACTTGCGATTGCGAGTATATGGGTATTTTTAATGAGTATTACGAACATTTTAACTGTATTTTACTACAGCAATGACATTGAAATGTTATTACCATTACCATTAAAACCAGCGCAAATTATTTCAGCCAAATTTTTAACGGTATTAATTACACAATACGTAATGAGTTCATTTATTTTACTACCAATCTTCATTACTTACGGATTAAAAAGTGGAGCGTTTATTACATATTACATATATATGATTTTCATTTACTTACTCTTCCCGATTGTGCCGTTAGTACTAGCTTCGTTACTCATGACAGTTATTATGAGGTATACAAATATAGCGAAAAATAAAGACCGAGGAAATATATTTATCGGAATCGTAAGTATACTATTTATTGTAGGAATTAACGTGTTTTTGCAGTGGAAAAATAAAAGTTCGTTTTCTGAAGATGCAATTGCGGATTACCTTGCAAACAACCAGTCTTCTCTTTTAGTACAAATGACAAACTATTTTCCAACTACATATTTTGGAGCAGTAGCATTAGTAGAAAATGCAAATTGGAAGGGTCCTTTATACGTAATAATCTTTGCAGTTATTTCATTTGTATTTTTTGTGTTGTTTTATTACATTGCAGAGCGTACATATTTAAAAGGGGTTATTGGACTTTCAACGAGTACAGCAAAAAAAGAAGTCATTTCAGCAGAAGGCTTACAGAAATCTACGGTACAAAGTTCACATTTGAAAGCATATGTGAAAAAAGAATTTAAAACGTTATTCCGTACACCACAATTCTTCTTAAATTGTATCGTACAAACTTTCGTTATGCCGATTATGTTGTTCTTCATTTTATTCGTGCAAGATGGGAATTTAAAATGGATCACGGGATATATTGATAATCCAAAATCAGCAGGACTTGCAATTGGTGTTGGCCTTTGTGCCTCTCTATTTTTAATGGGAAGTAACGTCATCGCAACAACTTCATTCTCACGTGATGGAAGCTCTTGGTTTGTGAATCGTTATTTACCAGTAAAAGCTTCGGATATCTTTTTTGCGAAAGCGATCACTGCTTGGTTAATTAATGTAATTATTTTAGCAGTGTTCGGTATTACGATGGCAGTTGTAGCGGGAATTTCTCCAGTATTTATGGTTCTTTGGTTCTTATTAAGTGCGAACGGTTTATTGTTAATTAATTTAATCGGCACACGCTGGGATGCACAAACTGCAGATATACATTGGGATACAGAGCAGAAATTATTTAAGAGTCGCTATACAACTTTGTGGAATTTTTTAGCTAATATTTTAATAGCTTTAGTTATTGTAGCGGGAGTAAGTCTATTATACTTCTTCCTTCAAGTGGGACTGTGGGTTATGTTTATCGTTTTATTTGTAATGTTTACGATTGTAAATTATATCTTTATTAAAATTTTAAAATTAGGTGCAGAACGTATATTGTCAAATATTGAATAAAAAGATAGATCCTCTGTATTCGTGCAGAGGATTTATCCATAGGTGGAGGAGAAAAGGTGAAGAAAATAGCAATTGTAACAGGGGCCACTCGTCTGAATGGAATTGGTGCAGTTGTATGCAAGGTGCTTGCTCAAAAAGGAATAGACATTTTTTTCACGTACTGGTCTCAGTATGATAAAGCGATGCCGTGGGGAATGCATGACAAAGAGCCCTTTTTGTTGAAAGAGGAGATTGAAAGTTACGGTGTTCGATGTGAAATGGCAGAAATCAACTTATCGCAGTCGTATTCGCCCAATCGTTTGTTTTATATGGTATCAGAACGGTTAGGTGATCCATCTATTTTAATTAATAATGCAGCGTATGCTACTCATACGAGAATTGAGGAATTAAATGTAGAACAGTTAGATAAACATTATACGGTTAATGTTCGGGCTACTATGTTATTAAGTTCATTATTTATAAAACAGTATGCAAGCAAGGCGAGTGGAAGTATTATTAACCTTACTTCAGGACAGTCACTAGGGCCGATGCCTGATGAATTAGCATACGCAGCAACGAAAGGGGCAATTGAAGCATTTACAAAATCAGTAGCACCAGTTGCGATGGAGAAGGGGATTACAGTAAATGCTGTTGATCCAGGACCGACGAATACAGGATGGATTACAGAAGAGCTGAAGCATTATTTAGTATGGAAGTTCCCGCAAGGTAAAGTAGGAGAGCCGGTGGATGCTGCGCGCTTAATATCTTTTTTAGTAAGTGAAGAAGCGAAATGGATTACTGGGCAAGTTATTCATTCGAATGGTGGGTACTCATAAATATATTATGTTAACAATTGTTGAGAAACAAAAAAACGAAAGAAAATTTTATTTTTTTGTATAAATAAAATGTCAAGAAAGATAAAAATTTGATAGAAGAGTATATCGTCATATGAAGATCGTAATTCTTCATGTGACAATATACTCTTTTTCTTTTACTACAGAGAAGAAAAATGAAGTAGAAGAAACTCGAATATTCAAATTGATTTATCAGTTTTTGTACGTATTATTATGAAGATTACTGTCGGAAAGATGGTAATTCGTATGAAAAGGGATTTTTTAAGGGGAAATCGAATCGTAAAGGGGAGGATAAAAACGTAAACATAGGGGGATTTATATGAAAATGAAAAAGGTCGCTATCGCATCGATAACAATTGGTACAATGCTTACTATGGCAGCTTGTAGTCCGTCAGCAGATAAAGAAACAGAAAAGAAAGAGCAAGTAACAGCGCAAAATGAAGGAGAATCAAAAACGACAAGTGCAGATGAAGCGTCAAAAACAACGAAAGATACTGACAAAGAAACAAATACTTCTTCCAACGAAAAAACAGATAAAGATGCAAAAAACACGAAAGAATCATTAGGAACAGAAAGTAACGGTAAAACGTCAACTCAAAACGAGAATGTAAAAACAAAAGAAAAAGAGACGACAGGAAAAACGAATGATCAAACGACTAGCGGGAAAACAACAGATCAAAGTACAAGTACAAACTCAGACGGAAAAACAACGAAAGATCCGAAGAAAAGTGTAGCTGTGAAAACGAGTGTGAAAGAAGTTGCTGCATTAGTGGATAGCTTAGATAAGCAGTTAGCTGCTAATCCGAAATTGGATACAGTAAATAAACTTGGAAAACAAATTAATGCAAAGTGGGATGTAATTGAGAAAGAGTTAGAAACATCACACCCAGCTGAATATAAAACAATTGGACAAAGTATGTATCCGTTAATTGTAGGGGCGGAGAAAGAAAAGATAGATATTACTAAAATGAAATCATTAACGACGAAAACGAAAAAAGATTTAAATCAGTTATTGACGAAACTTTCGTAGTTTCAAAAGCCTACTTGTGGGAGTAGGCTTTTTTTATGTTGAGAGTGTAATTAAAGTTTATGGGAAACCTAACGAAAAAGGATGGTGACAAAAATGACAATCGATCGAATTTGTACAATTGGCCCAGCAAGTAATAATAAAGAATCGTTAGCGCAGTTAATAAGCAATGGTATGAAAATTGTTCGGCTAAATTTATCACATGGGACGCATGAAAGTCATAAAGATATCATTCGTTTAGTGAAATCGTTAGATGATTCTATTAAAATTTTAGGCGATGTACAAGGTCCTAAAATAAGGTTAGGTGAAATGAAAGGAGAACAAATTACACTTCAGGCGGGAGATTCTTTTATTTTGCATACGCAACCAGTTACAGGGAGTAGTACGGAAGCAAGTGTTGATTATGAAGGAATCGCGAATGATGTGAAAGTTGGAAGTAGAATTTTAGTTAATGATGGTGAAGTTGAGTTAATCGTTGAGAAAGTAAGTACGGATAAAATAGAAACGAAGGTGAAAACAGGTGGTAATATCTCCTCTCATAAAGGGGTGAACTTACCAGGCGCAATCGTTCGTTTACCAGCTATTACAGAGAAAGATAAAAAAGATATTCAGTTTCTTTTAGAAGAAGGTGTTGATTTTATCGCATGTTCTTTCGTAAGAAAACCTAGTCATATAAAAGAAATACGAGATTTCATACAACAATATAAAGAAACGTCACCTAATTTAATTGCCAAAATAGAAACGATGGAAGCGATTGAAAATTTTCAAGATATATGTAAAGAAGCAGATGGAATTATGATTGCAAGGGGAGATTTAGGAGTTGAGTTACCGTTTCAATTTATTCCGCTCTTGCAAAAAATGATGATTCAGGAATGTAATCGAACGAATACATATGTTATTACAGCAACACAAATGCTTCAATCTATGGTAGATCATTCTATTCCAACAAGGGCAGAGGTAACTGATGTGTTTCAAGCTGTACTGGACGGAACGAATGCTGTTATGCTTTCTGCTGAAAGTGCTTCGGGAGAGCATCCGGTTGAAAGTGTGAGTACACTACGTCTCGTTTCTGAATTTGCTGAGCATGTAAAAAAAGACGGTCCTTTTGTGATGAAAGATGTACTGGAATTGCTGCATAAATCTTTGGATGAGTGAAAAATAAAAAGAGGGCGGATATGCATCCGTCCTCGTGTGTTTCATTCTATTCTTGCTCTTGCTCATCCAAAATCTTTTCAAACGCAGCAGATACTTTTTCAAATTCCTCGTCATTCTCAATATATGAGAATTCACTATCTTCTTCTACTTTTAAAAAGAAAATATCAATGTCTTCCTCGGTTTCTGTTTGGATATCTTCAACAAAGGCAACTGCAATATATTCAGCGCCTTCGACATCCATCGCTCCAAGCACTTCTACTTCTTGCTCTTCGTTATTCTCATCACTAAGAGTAAACACTTCGCCAACTTCAATATCAGACATATTCATTCTCCTCCTGTCCAACTCTAATAAATAGAGTGTTTAAACTGCATACATACTAATATATCTTTCCATGAAAAATGAATTTCATACGTAAGAAAAATGAAATTCTACTTCTTTTGTATGGGTATGCAGCGATAAGGAGCATTATTTTTGTGATTTCGTTACAAGTAGTGTGGGGGGCTGTCCATAAAAGTCCGATTGGTGAGGGCTGATTAAAGTTTCACTTTATTTATCACAAATCTTGTTGTAACATGCGCTGTATTACACCGATATGCGGATTAATAAAGACTATGTATCCCTACTCAGATGGCTAAATCATTTTCAGACTTTATATCAGTTGCTTTTTGTAATAGCTTTTGAAGGATAACTGTAAACGTGGCAATTATACATGAAGAAAAACGCTATTCGTTCTGTAGAATAATAGGAACGAATAGCGTTTGTGCTAATTTAAATTGTTCAATCCGCTATGAATCATACACTTCTTTTGCATTCATAGAAGCCGCATCTAATAAAAGGAAAATGGCTGCTATAATATGTAGAACGATGTCTATATAAGGGAAAAAGGCAACTAGAGTAACGATAATACCTATATAATGGGGATACGTATTCATGCCTTCTTTTTTAGCTAATAAAATAGTAGTGATATGTAAAACAATCAATAGTAGTAAAGGTATCCCATATAGGTTAACAAGACTTGGAAATACATAATAACAAGGAAGTAATAAAAGATGATAGATCCCTGTAGTCCACTTTAGTGCTTGGATGTAGGTTTTCAAAGTTAATCCTCCTAAAATAATTATTATCTATATATTACCAAAAATAATAGGTAACTGGATATTGTTTATTTGTAGCTTTTAATAGATTATAATAATTTTATGTAAACTAATTGTTGGGTATCTATAAAATAGAAAAACCACCTCAATAAGGGGGAATGGACGTTATCCACATCGATCAAACAGTAAGTAATAAATATTTGACTAGATTATTGAGTTAATCTCAGTTATTTAAAAACTTGTATACGAGATTCTATAAATGTATGAAGACGCTTTTCGTTTAAGGGATAATACATCCATTGCTTTTAGGGAACAGTAATTCAAAACTTAAAACAATGGAGGTTATACTAATGCAAAAAGTACTTTTTTCTTTCTTTTGTATATTTTGTTTCGTAATTGGAAGTTCTTTCACTGTTCATGCTTTTTCTCCAAAGCAGTTGCCGGTTTCTCAAACGTCAGATCGATGGAAAATAGAAATTAAGAAACCTGATAAAAAAACTAGTTTAGTTACATCTAAAAAGGATGTTTTTGATACGTATGGTTTCAAGGTTCAAGATATTGGGAAGGACGCTTATCATGTAACCGTTGAAGTATTTCGAAATGAACCATATTCTCAAACGAAGTATGAACTTTTCACTTCTAAAAAAGATCATGTGTTAAGTAAAGAAATTGCTTTTAATCATGCGAATTTTCCTATATCCGTTCAGTCTAATGAACTTGAAGTTATTATAACTTGGCAAGAAAAGCCTTCTAAAGTGTTGGAAAATGGACAAAAAGACTGTGAGGCGGAAAGAAAGTATAAACAGACATTTATATTTAAACAAAATTAAATTGTGCGAAAAAACTCCATTATTTTTTGAAGTGAACCCGAATAGTGGCACATGAAAAAAACACCTCCTGAATTCGCATACTAAGTATGCAAATTCAATGG
>NZ_JAQFUL010000048.1:0-37531 GCF_027716265.1 Bacillus cereus group sp. Bc031 | reverse complement strand
TCTCATAAAAATAGATACCCTTGGGTTTATAGGTACATCCCGTCCCTAAAAACCTAACTTAATCATACGAGGAGATGGGAAATATGAGTGAGAGCGGACTAAAAGAACAAATTACTGGTAAAGTGGAAAAGACAAAGGGACAAGTAAAAGAAGGAATTGGTGAAGTTACAGAAGATAGAAAGTTGAAAAATGAAGGAAAGTGGGACAAGACGAAGGGAACGATAAAAGAAAAAGTCGGAAAAGTTAAACAAAAGATAAGTGATGGGTTGGATAATAAAGAATAATACATGTTTATCAAGCTTTGGTTACATACCAAAGCTTGATAAATACAATATAAAACGAATATAGGAGGGTTAATTGTGGGACTTATTATTACGTGTATTGTAGGTGGACTTATTGGTGCGTTAGCTGGAATGGTTACGGGAAAGGACTTTCCTTTAGGTATAGTTGGTAATGTGATTGCCGGATTAATCGGATCTTGGGTAGGTAGTGCGTTATTTGGTCATTGGGGTCCTGAATGGGGAGGCATCTTTATTCTTCCAGCGTTATTAGGTGCAATTGTCTTTATTTTAATCGTTACATTCTTCTCTAGAATGCTACGGAAAGCGTAAGTATGATAATGAATAGTAATCTTAAGTTTATTATATATAGTTATAAAGTAAATAGAATGATAAATATACATAAAAAAGCATCCAATTCAAATAATTTGGATGCTTTTTTATGTAATCTGCATAGGAATGAGCGGGGGATGAAGGCCCCCGCTCATTGAAATTACACTTTCTATTTATGTATTAAGCCATCGTTACTTTTTTACAAGCGTTTATTCTTACGACCTGCCATGGTTCTATATGAGATAAGTCCTCGTTATTACCTATATCAACTACAATTGTATTCGTTAGTATATTAATAATGGAACCAACTAATTTTGTAGCATGATCGTGTCGATAAGAAAATTGAACAAAATCTCCCTTTTTAAAGTTGTGCTCTTCCATAGATAGATCCCCCTAAAAATAATGTTTATAGATTATATATACACAAATTTATAAGGTTTAAACATTTGGTAGTATTTTTTACGTGTTAAGCCGAGAAAGGTGTGGAAAATTTATTTATAATAAAAATAAAAAAATATGTTTAAAACTAATTTTTATGGGTAATTAACATAGTAGTAGTTTGAGATAAGGGGGCGGAAATGATGAATTTGGGAATAAATATTTTGCAAAATGATGTAGGTTATACGGTACAGCTTAATGGTGAAATTGATGCATATACGGCATCAGATTTGAAAAATAAGATGATGCCTATTGCAGGCGAAAAAGAGGTTCATATTGTCGTAGATTTTACTGAGGTAGAGTATATGGATAGTACAGGATTAGGCGTGTTTATAGCGCTATTAAAAGCAGTTAAGAAAAATGATGGAAAACTAGAGTTTATTGGTGTATCTAAAAGGTTAAAAAGATTATTTGATATTACAGGGTTAACAGAAATATTAAATTTGAATTCCGATTTTGAAAAAGTAGAAAGAAGGTGACTAGGGATGATGGAGAGATTTGAAAAGATAGAAATGAAAATTCCTGCAAAGGCAGAATATGTGGCTATTATTCGTTTAACAATGGCTGGTGTTGCAAATCGAATGGGCTTTGCTTATGACGATATAGAAGATATGAAAATTGCTATTAGTGAAGCATGTACAAATATTGTACAACATGCATATAAAGAAGACGTTGGAGAAATTGCAATTGTCTTTGGGCTATATGAAGATCGATTAGAAATTATGGTTGCGGATAATGGGGTTAGCTTTGATTTTAACAACTTAAGAAGTAAAGTTGGTCCGTATGATATTAGTAAACCAGTAGAACATTTGCCGGAAAATGGTTTAGGTTTATATTTAATTAATACGTTAATGGATGATATACAAATCATGCATGATGAGGGCATGACAGTTTTAATGACAAAATATATACAAAGAGAGCAGGTGGAGAATGATGGAAATCCAATCTCAACCTACAACTCTTACTAAAGAAGACGTTATGAAACTAATTGCAGAATTTCAACAAAACCAATGTGATGAAGCACAGGAAAGGTTAGTTGATCATTATAAAAATCTTGTCTATTCTATTGCATATCGCTATTCAAAAGGCGGGCCGATGCATGAGGATATTATACAAGTAGGCATGTTAGGGCTCTTAGGCGCAATAAGAAGGTATGATTATTCGATAGGGAATGCTTTTGAGCCTTTTGCAATACCTACAATAGTAGGCGAAATAAAGAAGTATTTACGTGATAAAACTTGGGGCATTCACGTTCCAAGGCGAATTAAAGATTTAGGCGGAAAAATTAAACTTGCGATAGAGGAGCTAACAGATCATTTGCAGCGTTCACCGAAGATTATAGAGATTGCGGATCATTTAGGACTATCCGAAGAGGAAGTGCTAGAGATTATGGATGCGAAAAATAATTATCGAGTATCTTCCTTAGATGATGTAGTTGAAAATGCATCTGATGGAAGTTCGGTAGCGAGAATTGAATCTGTAGGTGAAGTAGAGCAAGGATATGAAGAGACAGAAAGGCGTCTCGTTTTAAAGGATATTTTTAACGTATTAAATGAAACGGAAAAGAGTGTTATTCATTATATATTTGAAGAAAATTTAAATCAAAAGGATACAGGGGAACGGTTAGGTATTTCACAAATGCACGTTTCTCGTATTAAAAGACAAGCGATAAGTAAATTGAAGCAAGCCGCATTTTTAGATACATAAAAAATTTAAAATAATGATGTTTAAAACATGAGAAAAGGGGTACGTATTAAGTATAGGAGGAGATATAAAAATGTCACACGATGTGAAAGAACTAATCGAAGGATTGAATGAAGATTTAGCAGGAGAATACTCAGCAATTATTATGTATAACCATAATGCAGCAACAGTTTCTGGTATATATAGACAAGTGTTAAAACCTTTCTTTGAATCTGAAATTAGTGATGAACAAGGACATGCCCTATATTTAGCGGAGAAAATTAAGACGTTAGGTGGTACACCTACTACGATCCCTTTACCAGTGAAACAAGTAGAAGACGTTAGAGAAATGTTAGAAGAAGCTAGAAAGTCAGAATATGAAACAATTAAGCGTTATGAAAAGAGAAAAGAACAAGCAGCGAAATTAAATATGACAGAGTTAGTTGTAAAGTTAGAAGATATGATCGCAGATGAAACAAATCATATGGAAGAATTGGATCGTCTTTTAAATGATAAAGCAATGGTGTTAAATTAAAAGTGGAAACTTATAGAGTGAAAGAACAAACTCTCATTTCTGGGGGTTTGTTCTTTTGCTATATAAAAAATATGTTTGAGTAGGAAATTTTCATTTTATAACTGAGTATGTAATACTAGAAAAATAGAAAATGATAATCGATTTACATTTTATATAAGAAAAGGGGAAATCACTTGTGTCCATTTTAATTGTCGATGATAATCCGGTTAACATCTTTGTAATTAAGAAGATTTTAAAACAAGCCGGATATCAGGATCTTGTATCGCTGAATTCTGCACAAGAGCTTTTCGAATACATCCATTTTGGAAAAGATTCTTCCAGGCATAATGAAATAGATTTAATACTATTAGATATTATGATGCCTGAAATTGATGGACTTGAAGTTTGTAGGCGATTACAAAAAGAGGAGAAGTTTAAAGATATTCCTATTATTTTTGTAACAGCTTTAGAAGATGCGAATAAATTAGCTGAAGCTCTTGATATGGGGGCAATGGATTATATTACAAAACCGATAAATAAAGTTGAATTGTTAGCGCGTATGCGTGTAGCATTACGCTTGAAATCGGAATTAAATTGGCATAAAGAACAGGAAGAAAATCTTCGGAATGAACTAGATTTAGCTACGCAAGTACAAAGAAACTTATTAAGTAGTCCATTAAGGGAAGAGCATATAAAAATTGAAGCAAGTTACTTACCTTCATTTAAACTAGCTGGAGATATGTATTACTGGTATAAAATCGATGAAAACCGCTACGGTATTATATTATTAGATGTGATGGGACATGGTGTATCCGCTTCCTTAGTTTGCATGTTCATTTCGTCTGTATTACGTGAAACGATTAAATGTTTAATCGATCCAGAACTTGTCATTAAAGACTTAAATAAATATATGACTCTTTTACATAATGAGAATGACAATATTCCATATTATTTTACAGCGATATACTTAGTAGTGGATACAGAAAAGAGAACGATTGAATATGTAAATGCAGGACATCCTTCTGGATATGTTTTAGTTGATGAAACAAATGTAGTGGAACTAAATCGCGGGAGTTGTGCGGTAGGATTTTTTGATGAAATAAAAGTTGAAAAGACAGTTATACCTTTTGAGAAGAACGCTCAAATCGTATTGTTTACAGATGGTGTACTTGAAGCAATAGCAAATGATGAATTTGAGGCTGAAGGGAAATTACGTACTTTTACAGAAAGAAAATGGGGAGAGTTAGAAGAAGAGATAGAAGGGTTTTACAAGGAAGAACAGAAGGAAGCACAATCAGATGATATGTGTCTTATCATGATACAAGCGAATGCGAAATAAAAAGCGTATGAAATCCAAATAGAGGATTTCATACGCTTTTATTGTATTTTTTGATAGATTTGTTCGTGTGGATTAAATTGCGTATAATGCGGCATGATATCCGAGAAACGAAGAGTTTCTTTATTTCCTAAACATAGGAATCCATTGTGACTTAAACTTTCATAAAATAGTTGCTGTACTTGGTTTTGAAGTTTACTTGTAAAGTAAATTAAAACGTTACGGCAAAGGATAATATGAAATTCGTTAAAAGATTGATCGGTTACTAAATTATGTTGTGCAAAAATAATGTTTTGTAACAGTGAAGGATTAAAATAAGCAAAGCGACTATCCGTTGAATAATAGTTAGAAAATGCTTGTGTACCGCCAGCTTGTAAATAATTTTTCGTATAAGTTTGCATTTTATTTAATGGAAGGATTCCCTGTTTTGCCTTTTCTAACACGTCTGTATTCATATCTGTTGCGTAAATAACAGCTTTTTCACTCAATCCTTCTTCGTGAAGTAAGATGGCCATGGATAATACTTCTTCACCAGTTGCGCATCCAGCATGCCAAATTCTAATTTCAGAATGCTTTCTTAATTCAGGAATGACATGCTCTCTTAGTGCCTTAAAAAAGATAGGGTTACGGAACATCTCAGTTACATTGATCGAGAAATCATTTAATAACTGTTCTAAAACCCCTTCCTCATGAATTACTTTTTCAATTAACTTTGAAATGGTAGGGATATTAGAAATCTGCATTCGATTACAAATCCGCCTATAAATAGATGTGCGAGCGTATTGGCGAAAATCAAATCCTGATAGTTTAAATACCGCTTCTAATAGTAAGTCAATTTCTAAGTTCGTACGCTTATCCATATCTACTGATGGATCAAAATTATAATACTTATTTTCCACTGAAACGAAACCTCACTTATTTTATTAACCATACACTCATTACCGAATAGAGTTGATGTAAATTTAATGGTTTACTTATATAATCTGAAGCGCCAGCAGATAAACATTTTTCCTTATCATTTGGCATTGCTTTAGCAGTTAATGCGATAATAGGTATTTCATGTAACCCTAAATTCATTCGGATATGTTCCATCGTTTCATAACCGTCCATATTTGGCATCATAATATCCATTAAAATAAGGTCGATATTTGTATTGTTTTTTAGTATTTCTAAACACTCTAGGCCGTTTTGTGCAGTAATGATATTGGCATGTTGTTTTTTTAATGCATTTTGTAATGCAAATATATTTCGATGATCATCATCGACAATTAAAATAGTTTTCTCTTGGAAGACGTTATTTGTTTCTGGAATCACGATAGTTTCCTCGACAACTTCAGCAGGAATAACTTCATCTACCGTTGCTGCGACTTCTAAATTGGATACTTGTATATCAGTTAATCCGTTTGGAAGGTTAGGAATATATACGGTGAAAATACTGCCTTCTCCTACATTACTTTCTAACGTAATCCAACCACCTAATAGTCTAGCAAACTCTTTACAAATAGATAAACCTAATCCTGTACCACCATACTTCCGAATCGTTGCGCCATCTGCCTGTTGAAAGGCTTCGAAAATAAGTTGATGCTGTTCTTTAGCGATACCAATACCAGTATCTTTTACTGAAATTGATATCCAGTCTTTACTTATAGACTGCATATCATGACTCAAGTTGCTTGTTTCTATTGAATCGAAATGTAAAGAGACGGATCCTTTTTCCGTGAATTTAAATGCATTGGATAATAAGTTTTTAATAATTTGTTCAATCCGTTTTGCATCTGTATAAAACAGATCAGGAATGGTGTCACTGTCTTCAACAGTAAATTCTACATTTTTTTGTGCAGCGATATGTAAGAAGTTTTGCTGCATACTTGCTGCCATATCACTTATGTTCGTTGCTTCAAAAATAACATCTAGTTTTCCGGCTTCTACTTTAGATAAATCTAGTATGTCATTAATTAAAGTAAGTAAATCCTTCCCTGATGAATGAATGACGGTTGCCAATTCAATTTCATCATCGGATAAATGATTATCATGATTTTCTTTTAACATTTCAGATAATAGTAAAATACTATTTAACGGTGTGCGTAATTCATGTGACATATTTGCTAGGAATTCTGATTTGTATTTTGAGCTACGTAACAACTCGCTTGCTTTTTCTTCTAATTCTAATTTAGTCACTTGTAAGTCAGCTGTCTTTTGCTCGGCCTCTTCCGTTCTAGACTCTAACTGTTCGTTCGTTGTTCTTAATTCCTCGGCTTGCATTTGTAGTTCTTCCGCTTGCGTTTGCAATTCTTCTGATTGAACTTGTAACTCTTCTGTCATTGCTTGTGATTCATGTAAAAGAGTTTGAATTCGCATACGTCCCATAATGCTGTGGATTGTTAAACCTAGATTATCAACAGTTTGGTGAATTAAATCTTGATGTAAATCTGAAATGTCAGTTACACTTACTAATTCCATTACTGCAATCACTTCATCCTCAAATAAGACAGGGATGACTAGTAAATTTTTAGGGCGTATTTCTAATAATCCAGTAGTAACGTAACGAAACTCTTCAGGTATGTCCCTAAGAATAAAACTTTTCTTTTCTAAAGCAGACTGTCCAATGAAGCCTTCACCCATTTTAATAGATTGTTTTCCAATATCAACACCTTGATCGGCGAAAGAAGCTTTTTTCACAAAGTAGACAGTTTCTTCAACTTCTTCACGTACATAAAACGCACCGCAAGAAGTTTGCGTTTTTTGTATAATTCCACTCAAAATTTTGTTACCTAACATCTCAATAGAAGATACACCTTGATACATTAAAATTAATTCTGCAATCTCCGTTTGTAACCACTCTCTTTTCGATATTTCGTCTAGCAGATGGTTCGTTGTATGAGCAAGATCTTTTATTTCATCATGTGTATTTACATGAATTCTTTCCGTAATTTTTTCTTTAGAAGAAATGGATTTAATAGCTTGAATTACATTTTTAATCGTTTTTGTAATGGAATTGGAAATATAAAGTGAAACGATAATAGAAACACAAGATAGTAAAAACAATAAACTGTATAACCAAAGCTCTAATTTATTATTTTTAGTATCTAATTGTGCAGCTCTTTTTTTCGTTAATTGTTCCTCAGTGCTCCGGAAGTCAGTTAGTTGTGATTGTAATGATTGGATTTCGGTAGTGTCGATTTCTTGTATTTTATTACTATTATGATTTGCAATTAACGGGTGAATCTCTTTATTCATCCAATTAGTAATGTTTCCATTAATCTCTTTTAATTTTTCTTGCTGAGATGGATTATCTTCTAATAAAGAAAAAAGATTATGGTAATGTTTTTCATAATCTCTTTCGGCAGAGTTAAGAGATTGCAAATAGTTCGCGTTATTAGAAGTAATAAAGCCTTTCGCTTTATTTTCTATTGTTAGCAAGTCTTTCTCCACTTGATTCGTTAAATTGAGAACTTTAAAATCGTGATCAATAATAAAATTACGAGATTTTTGTAAATTGGAAATCTGATTGTTTAACATAATAAAAGAAATAAGTAAAAACAAAATGATAACTAAATAACCAGCCATAATTTTGTAGCGAATACTAAATTTTGCTTTCGAGTTCATTAAAAATTCCTACCTTCAAGGTTATTAAAAGTTTTCTATTTTAAAGAATGAAAAACGTAATATATATTATATCAGTTTTCATAGGGCTAAACTAGAAATCCCCCTATTGTATTAGGGGGTCTCGTTTTGAATAGAGGAAATCATTTTGAAGTATAAAACTATGTATGAAAAATAACAATCGAGGGAATAGGGGATAATAAAACCTTTAAGAAGGAAAGAGTGTTCTTAAAGCTCTTTTTGCATCTATTCCTTCAAATATAAATAATACAAGCTCTCTCTTTTTTATAGTAAGGAAAAATGATACTAATGTGCTTAAGTTTTTAATAGAAGTAAGTGTTCCTCGTTTACTTATAAATACATTTGTTTGAAATGTTGTCATTAAAGCATAAAAATGATGAATCTGCGTTATTGTAGGTGTTTCATTATAAAGAATAGTAGTAGAGTGAATGGCGTTCATCGTAATTTTCCTTTCCATATAATAAGCATAACAATATAAACGTACCCGTTTTAAAAAATGTTAAACATATAAATAAGAAAAAATATAATTATAGTTTTTTACGTTTAGAAAGGGGGAAGAAGGGTATACATATACCATAAAGAGATTGACCGAAGATGGATTGTAAAGTTTTAGTCTATAAAAATATACTTTTACTTTAAATAAAAAGGAGACTGTTACATATGGATAAAATGATAACGGATATTACATTTGATTTCATTTACTTGTTAAGTAGTTCTCTTGTAGTCCTTTTATTATTAGCATTTTTCGTAAATGGTTATGTGAATAAAAAAATTAGTGTATATAAAAACGAAGAGTAATAAAGATACGTTATATAAAATTTTAGGAGGTTAATAGTTATGAATATGGATAGAAAAATAGTAGGTGTTTTTCCAACAATTGATGATGCGGCACTCGTTATTAATGAATTAAAGGAAAAAGGATACTCGGCAGATAACATTTCAGCTATTGCGAAAGATCAAAAGGAAATTGAACATCTGGAAGAAAAATCAGGTGAGAAAGTGAATCATGAAACTGCACATAAAGGAGATATCTTTTCAGCGACAGGACTTGTAGCAGGAGGAGTAGCAGGCGGACTCGGAGGTTTATTAACAGGCCTTGGTGTACTTGCTGTATCTGGACTGGGCCCAATTGTAGCAGCGGGACCGATCGCAGCAGCAATTGGGGGAGCCGGTATTGGCGGAGGAGCTGGCAGTTTAATAGGAGCATTTATCGGATTAGGCATTCCAGAAGAACACGCTAAGAAATATGAAGAATACATTTACGATGGAAATATATTAATTTTAGTAGATGCAAAATTAGATGATAAGTTAGAAATCTACAAAATATTTGATAAGCATAATGCTTATAACTCTGATTTCTTTAAATAAAATGTAAACAAAGTAAATATCGTTTTTGATCTTACAACTTTGGCACGACCGAGGAGTCGTATGACTATAAGAGAGGAAGGGCTTATAGTAAAAGATCAAATTTAAGAGAGAAGGGGTGTCTTGTCGTGATTGTAAAAATATTAAAGGATAGTAGTAATAGCTTCCTTTGTACAGTGCAAAATAAAAATGGAGATCAGTATGTGAAGAAATGGTTTCGTAAACATGAAAACAAGGAAGAATTAGGACGACCAACTTTTAAAGAAGTAGAACGCGACTGGAAAGAAAATAGGGAATCGTTTATGTATCCTAATGTTAAAGCAATTTATTAAACAAAATAGTCGCTGTATTCTTACAAAACTGTCACATTCCTGTAAGGTAATTCAATAGATTCGTTGCTTGTTCCATGTCATAATAAAGACATAAGAAAGGTAATTAAAACTACAACTTATTAGGAGAGTGTCAGTCATGATTGTAACAACAACGTCTGGAATTCAAGGTAAAGAAATTATTGAGTATATCGATATTGTAAATGGTGAAGCTATTATGGGTGCAAATATTGTCCGCGATTTATTCGCTTCTGTTCGTGATGTTGTCGGTGGTCGTGCTGGTTCTTATGAAAGTAAGCTAAAAGAAGCTCGTGATATCGCAATGGATGAAATGAAAGAACTTGCAAAACAAAAAGGTGCGAACGCTATCGTTGGTGTTGACGTAGATTACGAAGTAGTTCGTGATGGAATGTTAATGGTTGCTGTAAGTGGTACAGCTGTACGTATATAAGTAAAAAAACAGGCTCACCCCTCGAAGCTTATGCTTTGAGGGGATTTTTTTGTTCATAACTAAAGGTAAGAGGGAGAAGAGCTGATATACTAGCCTGCTTATTTCAAATGTAGTATATTATTCTTGAAGATAAAAGTAATAATATGGAAAAAATATTAACTTTATGACAAATAATAAAATTGTTATTTGAGGTAAGAAGAGAAATAATAGTATGAATAGCTTTAGAGAGTGTATAGTTGATAGAAATAAACGATTGAGCATGTAAAGAGTTATATTACATAAAATTTATTATGAATGGAGGCGATTATATTATGTTTTGGTTAGGATGTTTTTTAGGATACATTGTAGGCTCAGTTATTACATGCGCTCTATTTTACTATGGGTATAGATCTAATGAAAACAAAAAAGCGAATATACAAAAGAGGGAGGAGAGGAAAATCAATCAAAAAGGTGTATAGGATGTGGAAGGTACGGTGATAACGTTGATGCAAAAATAAAGGACAGTACATATTTTGATGACTACTATGTACTGTCCCGTTTATTTTTAGGGGATTAGGAAAAGTTGTTTTCTGCCCTGCTATAAATTTTATAGGGGAAAAACCCCAATAAATAGCCGATTCCGGATCCTAAACTCACTACAAGAAGTGAATAATCCGGGAAAAACATGCCGAAAATCAGACCGATTATACAGCCAATAAACATTCCTATCGGTATGAAACTGCCTAATAAAATTTGAGCCTCATTTGATTTTTTCTTACCCAATTTGCCGTGATTAGCCACATGTTTGAATCTTCTTACCCTTTTTAATTAAATAATACCATATCTTAATATATCCTGTTTGAGTGGAGATAATTTTAACATGTAAAAATTTTTAGGCTGTGTGTTGGAGTGAATTTTGATATTCTTGAGTGATACCAAGAATATCAAATGGTGAATATTTGGTATAATTTTTATTAATACAAAGGACAGAAAAATATATTGATTATACAAAATATTTTGTTTGTGGTACATTTACAGAATCTCTTGTTTTGCAATTGATATCTTAGTATTCTTTGGAGGGCATTCGATGAAAAAGTTTGTTTTGGTATTTGGGCCACAAGCAGTTGGGAAAATGACAGTTGGACAAGAACTAGCAAAGATGACTGATTTAAAATTATTTCATAACCATATGACAATTGATTTATTGGAGCCGCTGTATGGATTCTCTCCGGAAATGTGGCGATTAACACATCTCTTTCGAAAAGAAATATTTCAATCATTTTCAAAAAGTGAACATTATGGAATGATTTTTACATACGTATGGGCGTTTAATGAAAAGAAAGATTGGGATGATGTTGAAAGTATATGTAATATTTTTCGTTCCCAAGGAATTGATATTTATTTTGTTGAACTAGAAGCTGATGTAGAAGAAAGACTTCAACGAAATAAAACACCTAATCGACTTGAACATAAGCCAACGAAAAGAAATATTGAACAATCTGAACAGAACTTATTAAGCACATTTGAAAGTTTTAGATTGAATTCAAGAGAAGGAGAAATTACAGAGGAAAATTATATAAGGATCAATAATACGAATCTAAATGCTGCTGAAGTAGCTCAAATTATAAAGAAAGAATTTCAACTATAGTTTTTTAATCTTAACAAATTGAACAGTTCGGATTTTATGAATATCGCATAAATATAACGTAACATTATCAGTAGCAAGGAAAAGGAGGAATCTTCCCCTTACAAGGGAACCTCCTTTCTTTGTTCTATCGATCTATCTATGCATTATTGTATACATTCCTATCCTGACACGGTTTTAGGGTTCTTTTTTGTGTCAAGAAAATGTTGAATAAATAGTGCTCATCAGAGAACGATAAATAAATTAAAACAAGAAGTTCTAACAAACACTGTTATTTAAACGTAGTTCTTTGTTATACGCTTCATGTGCATTCAATAACTCGTCAAAAAGACTTTCCCTTTCGTTTTCTCAGCAGACTGCACAACATCAACTGCTGCTTTCACATCCGCTAAGTCATATGTAGAATGTACTTTCATAAAACGTAATTGCTTATTTTCTACTAAGTGAATTAAATGACGAAACGTCTCTTGCCATTTATATGGCGTTACTTCTTTATTCCAATGCCGTAAATGAAATATGTTCGCGTGCACTTTTGCTTTCGTGACAATCTCTGCCCAGTTAACTTGTACACCTGATAGAAGGCCGATCGTTAAAAAGTGCCCGTTTGGACGTAAGGAGAAAGCCAATTCATTTCCATCTGATCCCCCGATAGAATCAATTGTAGCATCCGCGCCGAGCCCGTTTGTTAATGTCATAACGGTTTCATAAAGCGGGGTAGTGGAAGTATCGATTACATGGTGGGCACCAAGCTCAAGTAATTCCTCTGTATGTTTACTATTTCTTGTCACGGCAATGAGTCGGAAGTTTAAAATGTGTGATAACTGCGCAAAAAGATGACCAATTGCGGATCCACAAGCATTCACTAATAAAACATCATTCTGTTGTAAGTTTAACGTTTCTGTACATGTAACCCACGCCGTAAGAGGATTAATATACATTTGTGCCGCTGTAAAATCATCGATGGAATCAGGAATAGGGACTACAAAATCAGCTGATGTTTTCACATATTCTTGCCAAGTACCTTCTCCGCGTAACGGTAAAACACGTTTGCCGATAAGTTCTCTAGAAACAAAAGCCCCTACATCTTCTACAATGCCAATACCTTCATAACCAGGTATGTTAGGTAACGGAATTCTATGTGCGTACGCTCCGGTTATTGGAATTAAGTCAGATGGATTAATCGGTCTAACTAACATACGAACTAGCACTTCATTATCTCTTAATGGTTCTATATTTTTATATTCAACTTGTAGTACATCTTTTGGATTGCCGAACTTGTGAAATTGAATGTGTTTTCCGTGCACGATAAATGTTCCCCCTTAGTTTGATTGGGTTTATTATAGCATTTTTAGTTTGAAGGGCTATTTTGTTGAAAATGAATAAAAGGGAACAAAAGGCTATTATTCTTCTCGTTCTAGTTTGTAAGGTTTAGCCTAGTATTGCATAATTTGCAGTGTAGGCCTTATGTTAATAATCAGTATGAGTATGTATTTTATATTTAATTGGAAGTTAATTGTAGTAATTGTCTTAATTTATTTAAAGTTTCTGGGTCTTTAGGTCGATACATAGTTAGTTTTAAGTCTGGAGCGTCATACACCCGGAATGTAATATGTTCGAATAATAGTGTGCCTACTATTGGATGATGGATTTCCTTTTTTCCACTCGGTGTACCGAGAACATCGTGAGCGGGCCACCATTCTTGGAACTCTGCGCTAATACCCATTAATTCTTCCACTACTTCTTTGAGCCATTCTTCACCAACAAAACGACTACATGTAGCTCTAAATTGTGCTAAAAGTCTCCTTGCATGGGCCTCCCAATCATTTGCTAATAAGGTTCGATATTCTTGGGAGGCAAAACATCTCCAAACTGCATTTCTTTCTTTGAAACTCATAGTTTCAAAATCTCCAAATACTGCACTTGCAACACGGTTCCAGGTTACAACATCCCAAAGTTGATCTGTTACATATATCGGGTAAAACTTTAAATCATCTATAAAATTTTGTAGTACAGGGCTTACTTCGTCATCAGTTTTTAAAGGCTTTTCAGGAGGTAACTGTTGATGAGCTAATAAAAACATATGCTCACGTTCTTCTTTATCTAAGCGTAAGGCATCAGCTAAACTTTCTAAAGCCTGTATTGAGACTTGGATATCTCGGCCTTGTTCAATCCACGTGTACCAAGTTACCCCAATATTAGCTAGTTGTGCTACTTCTTCACGACGTAATCCTTTGGCTTTTCTGCGTGAACTAATTGGTAATCCAAAATCTTGTGGAGAAAGTCGGTTGCGTCTAGACTTCAAAAAATTTCCGAGTTCTTTTTTTCTTTCCTGTTCACTGTTCATAAAAAGCCCCTTTCTTTAAGGTAGTACTGTTAATACTAGTATAACTGGATATCTATTTACATTAAAATATTTGTTTTATATTAAAGTTGTAGTTTTGATAAAGGGGGTGAATAAAGTGAATAAAGCCAATGCTTCTGTACAAGAAAACCCAAGAGTTACAAAGGGAGTAATCTTTTTCATGGCAGTTGCTTGTGGATTTACAGTGGCGAATGTGTATTTAAATCAGGTTTTGCTTGTAAGCATGGGGAAGACATTTAATGTAGCAGCAGCATCTATTGGTATTGTAGCCACTTTAACACAAGTAGGATATGCTTTAGGGAATCTTTTAGTAGTACCACTTGGGGACATATTTGAGAGAAGAAAATTAATTTTAACGTTGCTATGTGCAGTAAGTCTTTCACTAGCAGCAGCCGCTATTTCACCAAATGTGACTTGGCTTGTAGTGACCAACTTTTTGATAGGGATTTGTACGGTTATTCCTCAGATAATTGTACCCCTTGTAGCTAGTTTGGTTGATGAAAAGGTGCGCGGAAAGGTCCTAGGAAATGTAGCCATAGGCTTGGTATGTGGGATTTTAGGAGCACGTTTTGTTAGTGGCTTGATTGACGTGCATTTTGGTTGGAGAGCAATGTATTGGGTCTCCTTTGCAAGTATGCTGGTAATCATTGTACTCACAAGACTTTTACTACCCAAAAGTCAAGGGGTTGCTTCTATGAAGTATAGTGAGTTATTGACTTCATTAGGCCCCATGTTTATACAAGAAAAAGTACTGCGTCAAGCTTGTATAAGCCAAGGAATGATATTTGGTGCATTTAGCGTGTTCTGGACAACTCTTGGCTTCCTTCTACAATCACCTTCTTATTCATATGGAAGTGATGTTGTAGGATTAGTTGGGTTAGTTGGAATAGGAGGTGCATTTGCTACTCCTATAATTGGGCGGGTAATTGATAAAAAGGGTCCAATTTATGCGAATACTCTTTGTATGACAATTACATTCATAGCATTTATTATTTCTATTATGTTAGGCTACTGGTTAACTGCTTTAATTTTATCTGCATTATTAGTAACTGTAGGTACACAAGCAAATCAAGTTGCATGTCAAGCCAGAATATTTCAGCTCTCCCCAGATAAACGTAGTAGATTAAATGGACTGTATATGGTAGCCACTTTTTTAGGTGGGGCACTTGGATCGTATATAGGGGTATTAGCTTGGAGCAATTGGGGTTGGCTAGGAGTTTGCATAACAGGTATGGTGATGGTGAGTTTAGGATTTACGAGTCTTTTAAACATGAAAAATGAGGTTAAGAGCTTAAAAATGGTTGAAAATATGAAAAGGGGCGATGCATAATGGTAAGGAATGGAGAGAATTATCAAAAAGGTCTAGATATTCTGAAAAAAATAGACGAGGAGAATTATCAAGCGATTGTCGATAGTTTTAAAGATTCTATTGCACCAGATTTAGGCACATTAGCTGTTGAATTTAATTACGGACAAATTTTTTCAAGACCAGGATTAGATTTAAAGTCTCGTCTATTAGCTACAGTAGCTGGGTTAACGGTATTAGGAAATACGCAACAACTTAAGTTTTATATTAATGGAGCTTTAAATGTAGGGTGGACAGAAGAAGAAATTGTAGAAGTAATGATGCAAATGTTGATTTATGGTGGTTTTCCAATAGCTTTAAATACGATTTTGACAGTTGCTACGGAAGTATTTGAAGAAAGAAAAATGGCAACAAAGTAAAAAAACGTAAGGGATGGAGAATAATATGATTATTGATAGCCATGCACATAGCAGGTTTAATGGAAAATAAAAATGTCTTTGTGAATGAAAGACATAATTTTACACTAGTTGATGTTGCAGTTGAACCCTTACAAGGAGGTGGATTTGAAATTAATGACACTGATTTACGAGCAGCTAGATTTGCTATGGATACATAAGTGGATTGGTGAGCATACGGAATTAATTCTCACGGATAAACCTTATGTTAAAGAGATGGATAAAGATACTACCATGGAAGGGTTTCCTAATACTCTGACAAGAAGCCACTTGAAAAGTGGCCTCTTCTATTTTTTATTAAGCCGAAGCTCTCTTCATTCTCTCAAGTAAACTAGATAACACATGCGTACGATACGATTCTAGTTTTTTGCCTTCATAAGTACGGATACCTAATTTTTTTAGTTCTTTTACATACCAACCCTTGCTTCCGAAATACATGTGATCGCTCCCCTTCAACTTTGTTTTATTTGTTCTGATTGCATATGGAGGTACAGGTAATATAATGAAGGAAATGAATTTCGCGCGAAAATGGTTAACTTTGTTGCAAAAGACATATATACTAAAGATAGTATATAACGAGGTGGACAAGACGTGATTATAGAGAAGCACGAAATTCAAATTGACCAAATTACGAGCGGTAAAGTGAATATCTTTACTTTCTATAGAAATAGAAAGCAAATTGATGATCAGTTTTTACGATTGCAAGAACCATCGCTTACAGCAAACTACTTCTTCCATTTTCATTTTGATGCAGAGAGCTTGCATCTACTGCAGAAAGAGTTTCCGAGCGTATATCCGTACGACGGTAGTGAAACGATTCACGACTGGACGGAAAAGATGAAAGCAGAATTGCAACATCAGATCCAAACAGGAAAATGGAATAAACGCGTACGTATCGGTAATCGCATTCTAGATGTGGTGTTTACGTGGTGTGACGAAGATATAGTAGAGTGAAAAAGAAGCGGATGACGCTTCTTTTTTTTAGCGCTGGAATAAAACGAGCTTACCTGCAGTAGATGTGCAGCGATGTGTTTTTTCATACAATCCTTTTTCTCGTAAAATAGATTCACCTTTTGCTTTCGCTTCTTTTTCAGTTGCCGCCTCGAATGATTCGTCTAATGCTTTTGAACCATCTTTTTCAAAGACTGTTAGAACGTATACTCCCATGAAAATTCCCTCCAATAATAAAAATCAGGATCTTATAACTATTTTGGCATAAATCACTAGAATATGCAAAGAAATATATGACATTGCGTGGTAAAATAGAGAGAAAGTTTTATGAGCACTAGATTTACTATTCGTAGTAAAGTACGGAAAAAGAAAGGATCGTTATTTGTGAAACAAGTGAAGTTTATACATGCGGCTGATTTGCATTTAGATAGTCCGTTTAAAGGAATGGAGATGAATGTACCACAGTCTGTTTGGGAGAGAATGAAGCAAAGTACGTTTGAATCGTTCGAGCGTATTGTTGATAAAGCGATTCAAGAGCGCGTGGATTTCGTATTACTAGCCGGGGATTTGTATGATGCGGAGACGAGAAGTTTGAGGGCGCAAGTGTTTGTGCGCGAGCAAATGAAGAGACTTTCGCAGTACGATATCCCTGTTTTTATTATTCACGGTAACCACGATCATTTAGGGGGAAGCTGGGCAGCAATTGAGTTTCCGGAAAATGTTCATGTGTTTACGGAGCCTTACGTAGAAGAGAAATCATTTTATAAAAATGGTGAGCTATTAGCTTCTATTTACGGGTTTAGTTATTTGCAGCAAGCGGTAACGGATAATATGACAGCGCAGTATACGAAAATGAGTGATGCGCCTTTTCATATTGGCATGCTTCACGGAAGTGTGGAAGGGGATGCAGAGCATAATCGCTATGCACCGTTTCAAATTCGTGAGCTGAAAGAAAATCAGTTTGATTATTGGGCTCTTGGCCATATACATAAACGTGAAATTTTATTAGAAGAGCCATACATCGTTTATCCAGGGAACATACAAGGTCGTCATCGTAAGGAAATAGGCGAGAAGGGTGCGTACCTGATTGAACTTACGAAACAAGGAACGCAATGTTCATTTTTCCATACGGCAGATGTTGTGTGGGATGAGATAGAAGTGAATATTGATGGACTTGAAACTGTTGATGATCTTATGACAGCAGTGTCAACAGCGATGAATGAATGTCGAAGAGAAGAGGAAGGGACGCTTTTAACTGCCGTATTTACAGGGCAGGGACCACTTTCTCCTTATTTGCGTGATGAAAAACGTGTTGAAGAAATTTTTCATATTTTAGCAGCTGGCGAAGAGCGAAAAGATTTCGTGTATGCGATGAAGTGGAAAAATGAGACGGTCTCTTTTGCGGAAATCGAACGTTTGAAAGAAGAAAATCATTTCGTCGGTAGTGTGCTAAAGGAGTTAGAAGCTTTCACAAATATGGACGGCGTATTGCGCACCATTTGGACATCTCCTGTAGCGCGTAATAGTATTGAATCTTTTACAGAAGAAGAGAAGAAAGAGATTCAAAAGGAAGCGGAAAATATTATTTTAGAACAATTATTCCAGCAAGAGAGGGATAAAAAATGAGAATGGAAAAACTCCATATTTATGGGTACGGAAAATTAGAAAATGTGGAAATGGACCTTTCAATGCTGACGGTGTTATACGGTGAAAATGAAGCAGGGAAATCAACAATTCGCTCGTTTATGAAAAGTATTTTATTCGGTTTTCCGACGAGAGGACAGCGCCGTTATGAACCGAAAGAAGGCGGGAAGTATGGCGGAGCAATCACTGTGCAAACAGAGAAGTACGGCCGTTTGAAAATTGAACGATTGCCAAAGACGGCTGTTGGTGAGGTAACTGTTTATTTTGAAGACGGGAAAACGGGCGGCGAAGAAATTTTACACGATATATTAACCGGGATGAATGAAAGTTTATTTGAATCGGTCTTTTCTTTTGATATGCATGGTCTTCAAAATATTCATCAGCTTGGCGAAGCGGATATCGGCAATTATTTATTTTCGGCAAGTGCAGTCGGAAGCGATGCGCTATTGCAGTTAGATAAAAAGCTAGAAAAAGAAATGGATCAGCGCTTTAAGCCGAGCGGGCGTAAACCGGAAATTAATGTGTCACTGCAAGAGATGAAGAAACTTGAAGAGAAGATGAAAGAGTGGCAAGGGAAAATTGGCACGTATGAAAAACAGGTCGAACAGTTAAAAGAAAGTGAAGAGAAGCTTGCTTCTGTTCGCGCAGAAAAAGAGAGTGCAGAAAAACGAAAGCAAGATTATGAAATATTAGCAGCGCTTGAGCCCCTCGTTATTGAAAAACGTGCGTATGAGAAAGTGTTAGAGAACGAGAGCGGACAATTTCCGGTAAACGGAATGGCGCGTTATGAAGCGATTAAGGGAAAAATGGAGCCGCTCCAGTTGCAAGTTGATTCGCTCCATAAAAAAATAGAGACAGTGCAATTGGAAATGGAATCGATTCAAATAGATGAAGAATTTTTACAAAAAGAAAGTTATGTAGAAGAACTTCGTATGCAGCATATGTCGTATGAAAATGCACGTCAAGAAATGCGTGATATAACAGGAACGATTACGAATATAAAAGAAGAGCTTGCAGAACTAGAGCAACAAATCGGTGCTACTTTTGAAAAAGAAACAGTTCTTTCGTTTGATATGAGTTTGGCAACGAAAGAGTTAATTACGCAAGCAGTGCAAAAAGCGCGTGAATTAGAAACGCAAAAAGCACAGCTTGATGATCATTTTAAAGTAGCGCAAGAGCAATTAGAAGAACAAGAAGAAAATATAAGACAGATTCAGAAGCAAATGTTAGCGGATGAAGAGCGAAGTGCGTTAGCCGAGAAAGAAAAGTCGTTCCAAGATGCGGCGTTTATCGGTATGGGCGCTGAGAGAATGAAGCGCAAGTATGAGGAAAAAGCAGGAGCGGCTATGCAAAAGAAAAAGCAGTGGCAAAGAGTTTGTCTTCTGTTACTTCTTATTAACACATGCGTGTTATTCACGAGCTTATTTATAGATAACCGCCCGCTCTTATTTATTAGTGTCATTGTTTTTGTAGGGATTGTTCTTGCTCTTGTTTTATATAAAAATCCGTCAAGTGGGTTACAAGAAGAGCTCCTTACTCTTCAGCAAAGCGCTGGCGGGAGACAAAGTGAAGAAGCGATGTCCGTTCGTTATGAGTTAGAAAAAGACGAAGAGATACGTAAATTATTTGAGCGTGAGTCTTATAAATTGCAGCAAATGGAGCGAGCGTATGATAAAGTCGTTTCATCGTATGAGGAATGGGAGAGAGAAACGTTCCGCATGAGCGAACAAGTAAATGTATATAAGAAGCGCTATACGTTCCCTGAATTTTATACATATGCACACATATTGCCGGCGTTTGAGCGTATGGAAAAAATGCAGCAATTATATCGTGAATTAGAGAAGCAAGGCAAGCGAAAATCTTCATTATATGAAATGATTTCGCAATTTGAACATAAACTAGAAACTGTTATCGGTAGCGCGGAGTATAGTAAGCTGCACGAGGCGCAAAGTCGTATGCAAAATGAGAAAGAAAAACGCCAAACTTGTAAGCAGTTAAAAGAAAAACTGACGGAATGGCAAGAAGAATATGAGTTTATGCAAGAACAATTAAAGCAATTACTAGTAGAACGAGACAGTTTATGGCATATTGCAGAAGCTACAAATGAAGAGATGTTTTTAGCAGCAGGTAAACTAGCGGAAAAACGTGAAGATGTGGAGAAGCAAGTAGGACGTTTATTACCGCAAATTGATCTTTTAGAACAACGTTTAACGAGTTTATCATTAGCTGAACATTATGAAGCTGACGGTTATGATGAAAAATTAAAGCAAGAACTGACAGCCGCGCAAAACTGTCTGGCACAAGAAAAAGAACTGACAGAGCGTATTGCACAGCATCGTATGGAAATTGCGAATTTAGAAGAAGGTAGTACGTACGGTGATTTAATGCATGAATGGGAAATGAAAAAAGCGCAAGTGCGTGAGCAAGTGAAGAAGTGGGCTGCGTATGCGGCCGCAAAGACAGTGTTAACGAAAACGAAGCAATATTATCATGAAGTACATCTTCCTCGTATTTTACAAAAATCAGAAGAGTATTTTGTGTATTTAACGGGCGGACGATATAGTAAAATCTTTTCACCGTCAGAGGCGGAGCCGTTCATCGTTGAGCGTAACGACGGTATGCGTTTTTATAGTCATGAACTAAGCCAAGCGACAGCTGAGCAGTTGTATTTATCGCTGAGATTTGCATTAGCGAACACATTTGAGCATGATTATCCATTTATTATTGATGACAGTTTCGTGCACTTTGATGCGGTAAGGACGAATCGGACGATTGAACTTATAAAGGAAATTGCAAAGGATAGACAAGTCATATTCTTTACATGTCATGCGCATTTACTCGCGTATTTTACAGAAAAACAGATTGTAAAATTAACACATATGCGTAAAGAAAATGAGTTGTAGTGTGCTATACTAAAAGTAACTGATTTGGTGGAGGAATTCGAATGAAAAAGAAAATTGCAGAGTATGAAGTTGGTGAACAAGTCGATGTTTTCTTGTTAATTAAAACAGCGACAAAAGGTATCGCAAGCAATGGAAAGCCATTTTTAACAGTAATCTTACAAGATCCAAGTGGAGATATTGAAGCGAAATTGTGGGATGTATCACCAGAAGTTGAGAAACAATATGTAGCGGAAACAATCGTGAAAGTGGCTGGTGACATTCTAAACTACAAAGGCCGTATTCAATTACGTGTGAAACAAATTCGTGTTGCGAATGAAAATGAAGTTACGGATATCTCAGATTTCGTAGAAAAAGCACCAGTGAAAAAAGAAGATATGGTTGAGAAAATTACGCAATACATATTTGAAATGAGAAACCCGAACATTCAACGTCTAACAAGACATTTATTAAATAAGCATCAAAACGAATTTTTAGACTATCCAGCAGCGACGAAGAACCATCACGAGTTCGTATCTGGACTAGCTTATCACGTCGTATCGATGCTTGATTTAGCGAAAGCTATCTCAAATCTATATCCATCATTAGATAAAGACTTACTATATGCAGGCGTTATTTTACATGACCTTGGTAAAGTAATCGAGTTGTCTGGCCCAATTTCTACAACGTATACGTTAGAAGGAAATTTATTAGGACACATTTCGATTATGGTGAACGAAATTGGCAAAGCAGCAGACGAGCTGCAAATCGATGCAGAAGAAGTATTAATTCTTCAACACATCGTGCTTTCTCACCACGGAAAAGCAGAATGGGGTAGTCCAAAACCACCATTAGTAAAAGAAGCAGAAATTCTGCATTACATCGATAACTTAGATGCAAAAATGAACATGATGGACCGCGCATTAGGACGCACAAAACCAGGCGAATACACAGAGCGTGTCTTTGCTCTTGATAATCGTTCGTTCTACAAACCTAAGTTTGAAACCTATCGTGACAAGTGACTTTAGCGTATTGTTAAAGTTGCTTGCCCACAAATTGCCCACGAGATTTTAAAAATTCGTCATATTGGTTTACGGCAGTTTCCTCTATAGATTTTGTTATGTGAAGATACACATTTGCAGTCATGTCTATAGAGGAATGCCCTAAACGTTCTGAAACATATTTAAGGTTTGCCCCACTTTGTAATAAGTGAACGGCATGTGTATGTCTAAATCCGTGTAAGGTAATGTATTTTAAATTTCCTTTCTTACAAGCTTGCTGTAAGAATTTTAGGGTTGCTGGGTGTAGCATACAAGAATTATCTTCATGTGTAAATACAAAATTATACTCTTTATAATATTTACCGTTCTTCAAAGTGTTTTTATTTTGCTCTATTTTCATTTTTCTTAAATGAGATATGGTAGAAGAATCTAAAGAGATAGTTCGTTTACTGCTTCTATTTTTAGGTGGACCGAATAAGATTTTTTCATTTCTCTTGGTAGTGATTAATGTTTTGTTGATGAATAATTTTTGTTCTTCAAAATCAATATCTTCCCATTGAAGGGCTAAGCATTCACCAATGCGGAGACCTGTGCGAGATAGAAACATGAATAAAGAATAGTATTTAAAGCCTCCTTTCTCATTAAGGATGTAAGTTAAGAATTGATGTAGTTCATCTATATCGTAGCATTTTATATCATCATTTTTTGAGGAAACACGAGTTGTTCTTAATTTAATTTTTGTAGTTGGGTTTTTTTCTAAAATCCCAAGTTCGTTAACAGCTGTATCTAACGCATGGTGCATTGTGACATTAATTGTTTCTACCGTTTTCTTACTGTACTTTTCTAATAGGTTATTTATAAATTTTTGATATTTAATTCTTGTTAAATCTTTTAACTTTAATTCTCCAAATACAGGTAAGATGTGAAGTCTAATGTTTTTTTCGTAGACCATGTAAGTTCTTGGAGCTACATTTCCTTTTTTGAAGACATTTAACCATTCGTAAAGATATTCATTAAAAGTTATTTTACCGTCTTGTATATTGCCCCCATTCACTAATTTTTCTTCTATTTTAGCAGCAGCTAATTGAGCTTCTTTTTTTGTTTTAAATCCACCTTTGGATGTTTCTTTGTATTTCCCCATTTCTTTATACCTAATTCCATATTCCCATTTATCATTACGTTTTCTAAAACTAGCCACGTTAATCACTCCATTCTATATTTTATAAGAATGTTTGTTCTGTCTTTGCGTAAAAATATATAGTAGATTCTAAATAAATCTATCCATTTGTTTAGGTATTCCATAATGCTGTAATAACTCTTGCTTTGTTTGTATGTAGTAATCATGATGACTTCCATCGATAAGAAATCTCGTTGCAAAATAGTTTGCTTCAGCTTCTATACGAATTTCAGAACAAAGAGACACCTTGGATAATTTAGGTGTATTTTCATTTGGATGAAATAAGGCATGACCCAATTCATGAAAACAAGTAAAAACTTGATTTTGGTATGAAAGTCGTTCGTTAATATGTATAAAAGGGATACGAGATACTTTGTGGTAGTATCCATAAATATCCCCTAAGGCTTCTGTGATAACGACTATACCTTTTGCTTCAGCGATAAGGAACGGATCTCTGGTGTTATATCGTCTAAGTAGTTCGTCTATTTTTAAATTGATTTGCTGTTTTGAAACCAACTAGATCCACTCCAATCAACCTTCATTTCTGTATTTTTTAGGTGTAAATTTCTTTTTGGCCATTTGTTTTCCTAATCTAAGAGAGTTTTCTAATGACACAATTAATAACTGCTTAGTTTCCTCTGACATTGGTTCAGAGTCTTTAGAGAAAGCGAGAGCGTCGGCTTTAGTCATGTCTTCTATTAACTCTTCTAACTTTTTTTGTATATCTTTTTCATCTTTCTCTGTAAGTTCCCAGTACTCTTTGTTAGTTCTACCTAATAGGTAATCAACACTTACATCGAAATAATCTGCCACCAGTTGTAGTTTATCAACAGCAGGTTTTTGTGTTTTCCACTTATATATAGAATTTTCCCCCATGTTTAGTTGCTTTGCTAAATCAGATAAAGATATTCCTTTCTTATTCGCAAGACTTTTAATTATGTTGAATGTAGACATTTGAGCCACCCTTAATAAAGCTAAGAACATTTTTTATCCGAATGGATAGATAAAAATGTTTACTTTTATCCGTCCGGATATTAAACTATGTTCATAAGCTAATTATTTAGCCTCAAAACCATTACAAATTAAACCTATATAGCACGTCCCTCAACGTTTAAAAGGTAATTTAATTTGGTTTATTTAGCTATGCCTTAATTTTATCTAATTGGATAGAAATAGTCAATAGAAAGCTAAAAAATTAGCTAAATGTATAGGAGGAGGTGTGGATATGGATAAAAAGTTTGGTAAGAAAGTGAAAATGTGGCTATTTGTTAATGGAATGAAGCAAGGAGAATTAGCAAAAATGCTTAACGTTTCTGGTCCATATCTCTCTGATATTTTACACGGTAAAAGAGAAGGTAAAAAAGTGAAAGAAAAAATAAATCGAATATTGGAAAGTGAGGAGATTTAGTAATGACGGCAACAGTGCAAGTTATTATCGATGATAACTACTTGCAAAAAGAAGTTTCTCGTCAAGTTAATGAACGTTTAGCAGATATGGGAATTGGTACTTGGTGGGATATGAAAAGACTTCAATATGAAACAAGTAGAAGTTATGACTGGTTAATGGAATATGTCGTTTGTGATCCTAGAGTGCAGATTTTTGCTAAACAAAAAAATAATCGTTGGTTATTTAAAGCAAAAGAAATGAAAGAATTTCTTAATAAGTATTTTGATGAATTATAAGGAGGTTAGTATTAATGAAAAATGGTAAAAAGCCAACAAAAAAAGAAAAAATGCATATTAAATTATACAATCTAAATCCCGATAATTGGTTGATTTTTAAAAAAGTAAATCATGAATTGCATTTGGTACATCGTAATACGAATGAAATTAAGGTTATTCCGAGTTTGTAGAGGAGGAAAGTAACATGAATCAATTAACAGCAGCAAACGAACAAGCATTAGTATTTGAAAACAACGGAAAAGTAGTAACAGATAGTTTAATGATTGCTGAAATGTTTGAAAAGACACATGACAATGTATTGAAAGATATTAGAAAACAAATTGAATATGCGGGACCTGAATTTTCACTCGTGAATTTTCACGAGTCAAATTATGAAAATGAGTGTGGACGAAAATACCTTAAGTACAACTTAACAGAAGAAGCTTTCACGCTAGTTGCAATGAGTTACAACACAAAAGAAGCTGTTCAAATGAAAATTAAGTTTATTGAAGAGTTTAAAAGAATGAAACAACACATACAAAACCAGCAACAACTTCCTAAAGATCCGATGAGTATTTTGAAACTCACATTTGATGTTTTAGATGGTCAAAAACAAGAAATTCAAGATATTAAATCAGATGTGAAAGATTTACGAGAAAACGCTCCTTTATATGCTATCGAATGTGATGAAGTATCAAAGGTTGTAAGAAAGTTAGGTGTTCTTCTATTAGGTGGTAAGGAATCTAATGCTTATCGGGATGTTAGCCTTAGAAAAAAAGTGTATAGCGATATTTACAGTCAATTACATAGAGAGTTTGGAATTAGTAGTTATAAAGCTATTAAACGTCATCATTTAGATAGAGCTATTCAAATCATTAATGAAGAATATTCACTTCCAATCATTTTAGAAGAAGAAATTACAGCTACAAATGCACAAATAAATATGGCGGAAGTTCAATAGGAGGAGCAATCATGCAACAAAAGATTTTAGTGATTACAAGTAATTTCGCAGGTTTTCCAGGTATCAGTGAATTTAATTCAAAAGATGCTGCGAAAGAAGAGGTTAAAAAGTTAATTCAAAAAGGTGTAAGTCCCAAATCAATTCGTGTAACGCAAGAAATCCCTATGAATATCGATATTCAAGTGGATGTTGAATTTTAAGAAGAAAGGTTTAGGTGGGAAAAGCAATGGAAGTCATGATTGATTTAAATACATTTGCTGATGGAGCGCTTGCTGAAAGGTTTCATCAAGAGTTTGAGCGCGTAATGGAAAATATGGCGGATTTGAATACTGATCCGAAAAAAGCAAGAAAAATCGTTTTAACACTTTCGTTTGCTGGTGATAAAAAGCGTGATGTATGGAATTGTCAGGTTCAAGCAACTTCGAAACTAGCACCAACAGAAGCGGTAGAGTCTAAGATTCTATTAGATATGGACCAAAACGGAAATTTAGTTGGACAAGAATTAGCTTCTGGAATTCAAGGGCAGTTTTATATGGATCTACAGGGTGATGTGAAAACAGATGTTGGACAACCTGTAGAAGAAGTAGAACAAAATCAGGCTGCTGATAAGCAAACAGTAGTAATCGATTATTTGAAAACTAAATCTAATTAAGTAAAGGGGAAATAAAAAATGACTATGACAAGAGAAGCAATTGAAAAGGTATTAGAGATTGGAACAATTGAAACACACAAAATCGGTGAACAGACATATTCAACACAACGATTACATCTTGTGCAAGAACCAACACCAGCGGAAATTATTGTTCGTAGTTTATCTGGTCTAGTAGGTTATGTGAAAGCAGAATTTGATACAACTGAACCTGTAATGATTCATATTGTAAACCCAACAACGGTGAGTTGCTTTACTGCTGTTAATGGGGATAAGGCTAGAAGTACTTATATCCAAGCACAAGCATCTATTCCACGTTTTAATTTTGGAAGCTTTTATGACAGAGAAGAATTTAATATTGCATTGCAATCGGGTTTTGTACAAAACAATCATCGAGACATTGTTTTACAGGTAGTAGGTACTGTCGTAGAAAATGATGTAAAGGAAATTGGAGATGATGGTGTATCGCAAGCTGTAACAGTGAAAACAGGAGTTGCGAGTAGAGGGAATGCGAAAGTACCTAATCCAGTGCAATTAAGCCCATATCGAACGTTTGTTGAAGTAGAACAACCAGAAAGTAAGTTTGTGTTTAGAATGCGTGAAGGTGCTCGTTGTGGTTTGTTTGAAGCTGACGGTGGGGCTTGGAAATTAGAAGCGATGAATAACATTAAAGAGTACCTAAATAACGCATTATCGCAAGAAGTGGAATCTAAAAAGGTGTTTATTTTAGCCTAATGGACATTATAACGGTAGAAAGTACAACGAATGTCTGTATCTTTGGATTTGGGATAGCGGTACTTGCGTATGTAGTTTATAAAGGCGGTACTTTCATTGAACGAAAGTTTGATGAAAGTGATCGTTTAGAAAGGGAGCGTTTAAACAATGGGAACCGAAAACAGAGTGCTTCCAGAACATTTGATGATGGCATCAAAATTAGAAAAAGAGCGTAAGGAATGTATACAAAACCGACAACTTTTATATAAACAAATGGAGCAAGCCAATAGAAACGGCGACAAAATTGCTTATGTTGAACTTCACGATTTATATCAAAAGCAAAATAGCAGAGATTTAGAAATTTCAAAGGAGTTATCAGCTATGTATTTCAAGAAAATAAAAAATGATTCTTCTAAAGAAAGAAAACAAGTTTTAGAAGTAGCAGATCGTTTGGAAGAAGTGGGAGGAAGAAAAGAAGTTGTCGATAGTATTCGACGGAATTTATAAAAAAGAACCCGCTGCAACGGGTCCTATTAGAAAAAATATTACATGATAAGTATAACATTAAATATAGTTCTTGAGAATTTATGAGGTGGCTTTTATGGGGATTATCCGAGTGAAAAAAGACAGCAATTATTCTGTCATAAATAATACCGGTTTAAAAGATGAAAGGTTGTCTTGGAAGGCAAAAGGGATTTTAGCTTATGCACTTACATTACCTGATAATTGGACTTTTCATATAAGTGAGTTATCTCAACATGCTAAGGACGGAGAAGATTCATTACGTTCAGGGTTTAAAGAGTTAAAAGCGCTAGGATATATAAAGCGTTACCCTGTTCGTGATGAAAAGAGCAAGAAGATAACAAATTGGGAAACTGAAATTTATGAAACACCAGATATGGGGAAACCACATGAGGAAGAACCACTTATGGAAATTCCACATGTGGAAAACCCAGATGTGGAAAAGCCACTTGTGGGAAACCTACATGTGGAAAATCCGACACTACTAAGTACTAATAAATTAAATACTAATATACAAAATACTAATTATTATCATGATGATAATAAAGAATCGAAATCACATGTATTAGTCAATGAAGAATTTAAAGTCAGTTATAACTTTTTAAAAAGTGAAGGAATTCCGTTAAGTGAAATTGCCGTTATGGAATTAGGAGAGTTCTGTGATTTGTTTGGTAGCGAATTAATTAAACATGCTGTTCACAAAGCTATTGATGAAAATAAGCCAAAATGGAATTACATTAAGGCCATTTTGAAAAGCTGGGAAAAGCAAAAAGTAAAAACATTAGATGATGTTGTTGCATTAGATAGACGCTTTGAAATGAGTAAGAACAAGCGATTGAATGGTTCGGGACCAGGTCGTTCAAATAGAAAAGAAATTGTTCCAGATTGGTTACGGGAAGATACTGAGTCAACTAAAAAAGAAATCGAAAAGCAAAACTCGCAATCTATTGATGAAGAGCGTGAGAGATTGCAAGAAGTGCTAAACAAATATAAATCATAGGAGCGATTTACATGCTAAATCCATTTGAAGATGTAATTGGAGAAGAGTGTTACGAATGCGAAAATCCTTTTCCTGAGTCTGATATGAGTAAAATATATATTTCTGGTTTGGAGAGGATTGTATGCAAGCAGTGTAGAGAGCAGCTTGAACAGAAAGTAAAAGTGTTAGATTTTCGTGTCATTCACGATGTTCTAAAGGAATTAATAAAAGGATTCGGTCGTGAAAAAGTCCGTCAATTCGATTTAGTAACTGCAAAAAGATACGTAATTGACAACGAAGTAGCTCTAAAGATTGAAAAACGTGGTGGCAAGTTCAATCAAGAACCTTTAGGCAAATTTGTTTCCTTATCTACCGAAGAGTTAATTACAGTCATCGAATTTTTAATGAGAAAAATGAATCCTAATCTATGGATGAATGCTGTGATTGGAAATGTTTTAGAGCAACAAATGATTATTACACTTTCACCGATAGAAGAAGGTGAGTTAAATGACTGAACAAATCACAATAGATCATGATTTTATTTATGAGCCACTAATAGATACATACATGGTGGACATTGTTACAGAGTCGGGATTCAAATTAGAATTTTGTGAAGCTGAAACGAAAGAAGAAGCGGCATTAAAAATTCGTGAAAAATATCGTAAGAATTATAGTTTTAAGATTCGTAGTATTGAAGTTTCGAATAGATCGTTAAAAGAAATTCAAGCACTTAACTAACAATTGAATAGGAGAAGATATTTATGTGGAATCCATATGATTATTATATAACTCCAGAAGAATACGAAGTAGCAGAAAAGAATGGGATAAAACGAAAATCATTAGAGTATAGGATACGAAGAGGATGTTGGGATAAAGAAAAAGCAATCACAATACCTACTCAAAAAGAGCCATCGGAATGGACGAAAATTAAAAATATTAGTTTGAAAAATGGAATCAGTAGACAAACATTTTCCGCTAGGAGAAAAAGGGGATGGGGGTTAGTTGATGCTATAACAATCCCACCACTTACTCAGGATGAAATAATAGCAAGAGCAAAAGAGAAGAATCCTCAAAAGGCACCTACTTTTACTGAGGAACAGGTGAAACGTGCTGAGGAGAATGGAATAAGTTATAAAACTTTATATGATCGTGTGAAGAGATATAAATGGGATTTAGAAGAGGCAATTTCAACACCAATTTTGTCAGCATCTGAGCGTGGAAGAAAGGGAAAAGAAAGATCTTATTGGTCCAAGATAGTTATTCCATCGAGAGAAGAACGAATGAAGTGCAGAAAGTTAACTTATATAGCAAATTAGTTTGAATTCATAAATCTTTAATTAAGGAGAGAAAGGGAATGAATTTACAAATTGATGAAAAGAAAGTGACTGCTGGTCAATGGGTTGTATGCGAATTGAAGGATAACAAAGTCATTACACAAGTTAAACGAGTGATTAAAGATACACTTAACAACAAAGTAGAGTTATGGGGAACATGGGGATGTGAAGGAGCGATACATGGTGATTGGGGCTACAATCATGCGAATAAATGTAGGTATGCAACAGTAGAAGAGATCAACGCAGAAAGTGTAAGACGTGTATTTGCACAAAAGGGACGTAAGCCAAATGAGTATCGTTCTGGTGATGTTGTAACTGATGATGTGTATGCATCTCGTGTTTTACACGTAATAAACGATAGAGCAACTGTACAAATCATGAACTCGCATCAAATATATGAGGTTGCAATAGAAAATTTAGAAATTCTATTCTTTGCTGAAGATATGGCTGGTTAAATCATGGGATTTGTAGTTTCAATATTCTGTGTATTGATGGTTATGATTGCTTTTAGGTCAGCAGATAAGGTTAACAAAAGAAATCGTTCAGATAAATAAGTTTCAATAGTAGGAGAGAAATTACATGAAAAATAGATGTATTGATTTAACGGAACTATTCCAAATGCAAAGGGTTTTAGACAAGAATATTATAGCGAAGCATAAAGAAAACTATGCTCGCTATGACATGCTGTATAACAAGGTTTACGCGCTAAAAAATGAAGTGAATGAAGCCTGGAATGCAACAAATTCTTTTAAAATGTGGTCTACAAAATTTGAGCAACCTGACGATACATTTTTAGAAGAAATGGTTGATATTTTAAACTTTTGGTTGTCGGTTGCTATGGACTTTAAAATCAAAAATCTTCTTCGAACAATTTATATTACAGAAACTAAAATAAACGGTTTTAATAAAGCGTTCTTCCATATGGATAAGAATGTAAATCATCTGATTGGAAAAGTCGAATTTAAGGACTCTATTGGTGCAAAAAGACCTTTAATAATGATGATGGATTTATTCTATAAAATTATTGAATTTGCAGGTTTTACATGGGATGACGTAGTTCAGAGGTATAAGAAAAAGAACGAAGAGAATTTCAAACGATTAGCTGTGAGATATTAAATAAAAAATGCTAGGATTTCTCCTAGCATCAATAAAAGGTATGTCGCACAGAAAATTAGTTGTGTGCAAAACGATGATTTGCATTTTTATTATATATTATTTTTCTTTTAAAGAAAATAAATATTAACAGTCTGTGCTAGTAATTAACATACAATTTAAATTTTATTAAAAAATGAGGTAACAGAAGATGAGTAATGAAAAAACGAAGTGGAAATAACAAGCACGGAAGAGGTTTAATAAAATTTATAACTAAAGCATTATTTTGTACAAGAATCTTTTCGCCTGCACAAAGGAAATTAAGAGTGAAGACTAAAAAGCGTTACTTTATAGTATTACCAAAAGAGTACATATCGAATATGTACTCTGGAAAAAAGGAGGCTCATATGAGTGATGAAACATCATACTACAATATATGCTTGTTTCATTTTAAAGTGCAAGAAGTATAGCAAAATAGTTATTTGGTAAAAGAGGAGAGATAAGTATGTGGATGATTCACGATTATGAAGAAGGTATCGTTTTAATTACTGAAGATCATGAGGAAGCTCTAAAAGAATATGAAAAATATGTTAAATCGGTTAAAGGCTATGTACAGGATAACGATTGTGAATTTGAAGGTGATGAAAGAGTAGTTCTTGCGAAGGTGGAGCGTCAAACATATGCGCAAGCAACAGGTAGAAAGGTTCCTGGCCTACATGGGATGAGTGGGACTGGAAAGAAGATAAATATAAAGACAAAATTCTTATTGTATGACCAAAAATAAAAGAACCCGTTTACTATAAACGGATTCTTCCCTCAAGGTCTGCAAGAAATTCAAGGTAACTGGACCAGAGCACCATATTGAATTTCTTATGATATTAATGTATTCAAAGAAATCTAAAAGATGAATGGGAATTAAATAAAATCTTTATTTGGAAAGAGTTCAGCCCCTAACGGTGCGCTGCTAGGGGCTGAATCTTGAGAACTTTTATTAAAATTACATGAGGTTGATCAGTGAATGTAACTATTGATCTCTCGCATTATAACACTAAGTAAATCAAAAGTACAACTCAATATTTGTATTTAGTGATGCAAGATATGGAGGGGATAAAATGACATACTTATCAATCGAATATTGTAATCAGTGTGATAAAGAAATAGCGTTTTGTGATTGTGTTTGTAATGAATGTGGTGGCGATTTGCATGATTGTGAATGTGAAGAAAAATAAATAAAATCGTTATTTTAGAGAAAGGAAGGATTCGAATGAAGGAAATTGAGGAATTAAAAGATCGTCTTAGAAATGAAATGGTAACTCGTATGGATGATTCGGATATAGTCGATATATTAACGGTTTTGCAAAGAGTGGAAGAAGAAATTGACGATTGGAAACAAAGTCATGATAAGGTTGCAAGGGTATTAGAGAAAAGCGAACGAGATCATAAAGAAACAATGGATTTGTTACATGATACCAGTAAAAAGGTGAGGGTAAAAACGAAAAGTAAAATGGAAGGTGTCATACGGTGCTCTCAATACGAATGCGAGCAATTCAAAAGAAAAGCCAAAAAGTTAAAAGAAGAAAAGAATGAACTTTTAGAGCAATTGGCACTATGTAGAGAGCTTTTGCTCCCGTTAATGGAAAATCACAATGATTATGAAGAATTGCTTGCTTCGACTGTATCCGATCCATTGCAAATATCATATTTGTGTGAGCGTGTAGCAGCAGAGTTTAACGCATCGAATTAAATTCAAACAAAACGCTATTTTGTGCTTAATAAAATAATAAAGCAGCTAGCTCAATGAACTAACTGCTTTGTTGTCCAACAATGACGATACCCACAATACTTTGTAACTTATGGTTACAACTATAGTATGAGCAGAAGCAAAAATGTTATGCAAGAAAGCTAAAAAATTTTTCATTAAGCACAACAAAGCAGCTAGTTAATAAAACTAACTGCTCGTTGTACAAAAGAAAATTAGGCCCTACAAGTAAATGATATGTAACTTTAAGTTACAACTATATTATAAGCAGAATTAAAAAATATTATGTAGAAGTGAAGCTGAGCTAAATAAAAACTTTATTTTGTATTAATTCGGAAAACAAAAAGAGCACCATGTATTAGTGCTCTTTAAGATAGGAGGTAACACTTTGAGTTGGATACGTAGGTTAGAAGTATATGATGTAAAAAAGAAAAAAAGACCTAAATTTTATTATTAACTCAATATAAAAAGAGCAATTAGTTTCTGCTAACTGCTCGGCCCAAGGGAATAGATATAGAGTGGGTTTTAGTAAAATTGGAAATTGGCTTTTCATGAGCCTGTTTACAGTATAACCAAGATTTTTAAATGTATTCCCTCTTTAAAGCCCTTATTCAAACAGTATTCTTTAAAGAGGGAGTGGAGTAGTGGAAAAGAATATTTTTCCTTTAATATGAGATGGTTTTTATTCTCAATAATATATGAGCATTAAGACAAAAATGTGCAATTAAAAGAGCAGCTAGCAAAAGCTAACTGCTTTCAAAAAAAACGTTAAGAAGGAAGTTCGGTACTTAAGTGTATTTATAGTATGGACAAGATTTAGGGATTTATTCAAGGAGGGATGGATATTGAGAGATATAGAGTGGCATGAGACAAATGAAAACAATGATGAAATCAAAACAATAGCAATGTATGGGGACAACAGGATAGTTGGTTATAACGGCATTTTAAAAGGTGACAAAGTACTTTATAAAGGGGAAGAATATACCGTGGTAATGGTGTCCAGATTAGGGGACTTTGGTTTATCAAAAACAGGAGAATTGCCATACATTTTACGTGCTTGTCCAAAAGGCGTTGCGAGGAAATAAAAGAGCAGTTAGCAAAAGCTAACCGCTCCCTTTTTGACAAAAGATTCCGAGCAGAAATCACTGCTAAGATAACTGCTTCTGGTTAGTATGGTACAAAATCACGATTAGTATTCAAAAAGAGTTAAAATATACAAATTAGATTATGATATTTGCTATTATCCATATCGCCCAGAAAAGAACTAAAAACTCTATTGAAATCCAAAGTGCTTTTTTCTCAGGTTTTTTTAACTCTTTTATTAAAGAGAAAATAGCACTAGTTACTTATAAGGGTGAAAAGAACGAATCGTATTGTATCTGGCACTTTAATCACTCCTAATTTCAAATTAAATTTATTATATAACGATTTTAAAATTTTTAGGTAATTATTGGTAAGAATTAAGCAAAATTTAAACAAATAATTCTTTTAATAGAAAGTGAGGTTAATAAAGATGGCATATAGTGGAGATCATGGAGCTGCGTTTGAAACTTTGATTAATTTTTCAAACGAAATGTACAAGCGAAAAAACATTGCATTAATTACAAAGCGAGCTACACCTGTAGTTGTGACAAAACTATTTAAAGATGGAAGAATTAAAGAAGGTTATTTTGAAAAGAAATCAACTGTTGATTATGACGGTATATACAAAGGTAGAATGTTAGCATTTGAAGCAAAAGCGACAACGAATAAGACAAGTTTTGCGTTAAAGAATATATCATCACATCAAATTGAATACTTAGAGCAAGCAGAAAAACTCGGAGCAATATGTTTCTTCTTAATTGAATTTAGTATAGAACATTCTGTTTTCTTGGTTCCATTTGAAGTAATCAAAGAATACATTCATGATGCGAAATTAGGTGGGCGAAAATCCATTCCACGAGCAGTATTTGATGATAGAGCTTATTTAGTAAAACCAACTGATCGAGCGTTAGTAGATTACCTGCATTATGTAGATAAGTTGGAGTGGTCTGTAATATGAGTAAAAAAGAAGTTCGTATTCAAATTTTAGATTTACAAGAGCAACACTGCATAGGGTGCGCTTATAGATATAGTAGGGATGTAGCGCATTGTTGGACAAATTGTGAAACAGGAATACGAATCAATGAACTAGGTGTTCTATTAGGTGGTCGGTTAGGGATTGAACAGAAGAAACCAAGAACAGCTAAAGAATGGAATAGAATATGTAAAAATGCAGTAAAACTGAGTAATAAAGGACTTACATACGTTGAAATTGCAAAGAAATATAGTATTACTACAGGTAACTTACACATTCAAATGAAAAAGAGAGGGTTAAAATAAATAATTTCACATACCGAAATAAGACATAAAAACAAAAAGAAAATAGTCCGCATTTGAGGACGTTGATTAACTGTAAGAAAGAATATTTTCTTACAACTAATCAGCGTCCTTTTTTATTCTAAGGAGGGCAAACTGCATGATAGACTTAATCAAGCAATATAAAGAAACATTAAATCAATTATTAACTGCAAAAGAAAAGGCAACGAAACAAGAGGAGAAAATAATTAATAGAATGATTAGTGACATTGAGTATTCACTAAATTGGATGAGGAACGGAAGAGAGCCAGAACCTAAAAGAGGGATTGAGCGGAGAGCATCTTATCAGAGAGATGTCAAAGTAAATCCGTTGTTAATACAAAGGTATTTAAGAAGTAAAGAAACAGAGTATGAATGGGATAAAGAACAAAAAGAAAATGCAATTACAACATGGGAAAAGATACAGTTAGATGATGCTTTGTCTACTTTATCAAAAATGGAAAAGGAAATATTTATAATGTATAAAGTGGGGATGTTTACACAAGAGGAAATTGCAGAAATGAGAGGTGTTACAAGATCTACAATTCAGCAACATTTGCGTAGAGCAGATAAAAAAATTGCACAACAAGTGGGTGAAAGTCTCTTTTTTGTAAATTAAAGAGGCTTTTTTATTTTAAAACAGTTTATTTTGTCATCATAATGCCACCTATATATGAAAGCCGGAACCAGTTTCTATGGTAAATGATTGAATGAGCGTTGTTTTTCACATCAGCGGTTCAATTAGCAACCATTAGAAAACTCCGTTTGTATAAGATGTTACGAACCTTATGCAAATAAAAATGTTCTTGATTTCTTAATCCGTAATTAGAATTACTAGATTATTAGTCTAAACGGTCGAGGAGAGCTTTTGCTCTTCTTTGAGCTGATACGTGCCTACCTATAGTGTCGGTTCAAAGAAGAACAAAAAATTCCGTAAGAAATGACGAAGGAAAATTGCATAATTAAGCTCATCTACCTATGGTAGAAGGAGAATCTGAGTAACCGAACGTTACGCGGCTTTTTGTTTTAGAAGAGGATATTATGTATAAAAAGGTCTTAGCTTATTCGCTGAAGACCCTCACAAATAACCATATAATACCCATTATTATAAGTAATGTTCCAAATAGGCTAAGAGCATGCCCAATAAAATATAAACCAGTAATGACAAAGGCAAAGCCGAAAATAAATAAAGGAATTCTAAGCCATTGGCTATAGTTTTCACTTCCAGCTATTGCGAGCATGATAGGAACAATTGATAATAAAATCCAAATTACTCCGTTTAAGGAAGAGAGCAAAATTGTTTTCCAAAATCCTTCAGAATTTCCGAAAAAATAACCGGTTAGTAATTTAAAGGATTCAACAGCTCCTTCTGCAGTAGGAATCGAATTGATCAAATCCATAAGTAGTACACTGAATGTTATGTTTAAGGCTAATAAAATGAAATAAAGTATGATGTGTTCGTACAAAAAGCTTGCACATCGTATTGTAAAACTACTAATACTTTGCATTAAATCACTCCTTATCCTTTTTTATAATTCATTCGAAGTTTATAGTTTAAATTCCTGCTTTTTTTGTTTGGATTTGTATATATTTGTAGTTTTTTATCTATGGTGTCAGCTTAAAGATGAGAAAAGGATTTGAAGGAATGGAAACTGGTAAAATGTACCCTATAGAATAGACACTTAAAAAAAAGTCTATTCTATAGGGTCTTTCTTGTATAATGAGAGAAAAAT
>NZ_JAQFUL010000047.1:0-37820 GCF_027716265.1 Bacillus cereus group sp. Bc031 | reverse complement strand
CTTTCTCATTAACATAAGAGAATAGTAACGTGCTTTTAAGTTTAAGAATAGTCTAAATCCTTAAGTTGATGGATGTGTGACGGGACCCCTATAAGTTCTTTTTTAATAGTAATAATGCAATAAGGAGAAAATTAACTTTCTTCTTATTACATTATTGCTGGCTAAGTAGTTTAGAGTTTCTTGTCCTAAGTACAAAAAGTTTAGACTTTCATGTCCCGTTATTAAGACAAGAAAGTACCTACAAAGTTTATGATAAGGACTATTTTCCAACGATTGTTCATGAGATTTTAGTTTAGAGATTCATGTCTTTGTACATTACAGAAGCAAATCCATGTGATCTTATGGGTACGTGTAGGTTTAAATGTAGGTTACTTTTCTACTCTGTAACAAGTTTAAATATATAGTATATAAAAAATAAACAAGATAGATATGCTAGTCTATAGCTACTAGTGATTGGGTGTGTAGTAGGTATATATAAAGAACCCGACATTTGTGCCAGGCTCTTTTGGGTTATATTTGAGATTAGAGTTTGTTAAATTTAGTCTTTATTTCTTCTTTTTCTTTTCGCTCATCTTTTGGTGTACGCGTGAAGCATACGGAAATATTCCTTGTACCAATAAGCTTATGAGCATCGGGTAAAAGTTTTTCCGTTTTCGCTTTATTTTCTAAACTCCGTTTTTTTCCATTTAAATCATTATTAAGGAAACTGCGAAAATATATTTTGTCTTGTTCATTATCTTTACTGGTAGGATATGAATATGAACAAGCCAATCTATCCTTAAGCAGAATATTAGCTTTTGTTGGAATAGCGTTATGTAGAGCCTTGAAAAAATATAGTGGTTTAAAAGGACCGTTTTTATTATAATCAATTTCCAGGAACTCACAAAGTTTTTTGTATAAAATCTTATTCAGATCTGCTAATGGTAAGTGAAACGATTTGTAATTTTCTTCATTTTTGTATATTAACGGTAATTCCAAAAATTCGTTAGTGCCTCTTTTAAATAAGCCCAATGTGTATACTTTATTTGCTGTATCATCATAACTTTTTTTATCATCTATATCCCTTCCAGCGGCGTATTAGTGTTGATGGGGCATTTTCTTTTACAGGTTCATTATGACATATTTTAGTTATTGATATCATTAGAATAAAGAGATTATTTTTTAATGAATTAACAAATAAAAACCCTCCATTATCAGGAGGGTTTTGCTTTCTAAATAATTTACTTTTAAATTGTAGTCCTAATATTTTATTGTAACGGTCCTAATAACCCCATAATTTCTTTGGCTTTTTGGTTTTCAATGCTATAGTAAATTTCTAATCCTTGACGATTACCTCTTATAACCTTCCCTTTCATTTTAGATAAATGTTGGGAAACTGTTGATTGTGGAATGTTTAAAATTTCGGTCATTTGGGTTACATTTAGTGTTTTATGTTTAGAAAGCTCACTGATCAGTTTTAAGCGCATTGGGTGTGCCATAACCTTTAAAAGCTCTACATCCTCTTCTAAAATCGTATTTTCTACGTGTTGATTCGCAAAACTTGTCATAGTATCTTCTCCCCTTATTTGTTCTCTTCTCTTCTAATGTCATATAACTTCTGTAATACCTAATATCATTATATTTGAATGTTATTTGTGAATTATAATAAATAAATTATACAATATCAATTTGTGTTAGTAGTGTAGTTAATGTGTGGTTTGTATGAAGTTTTAATTTGTAATGGTCTGAATGTAGCCTATTTATTAGACGGGACAAAATAATAAAGTATTATTAGGTAATAATATTTAAGTCATTAAGTATACAGGTAAGATTAGATTAGACTTGAATTAATACTTTACATAAACCATAACTAATTAAGTTGCCAAGCTCCTTTGCTTATTGCAAACTTTATGTTGTTTTCCGTTTATTACTAATTTTAGAATTACGTAGATATTATAAATTTCCGAATCTATATTTAACTATTTTAATGTTTATATATTAAAAAGTTTAAGGATATGTGTTATTATTTATATTGCAGGAATCATAGCTACCCTGCTTTTTTTAGTTACTAAGGAGGAGTGCAATGATGAGAGTTTTAATCGAGTTTTTGTTATTTATGTGTTGCCTTGCTTCTATTTTTCAGCTTGCATTGGTAATTAGACGTTATATGGCCATAAAAAAAGATTGGTTATTATGTAAAACAAAAGTCTTTAGTCAATCATGTGTGACTGGTTGTTATATTCTAGCTTTTTTTGTATTGAGATTCTATTAAGAACCTTTTATATAAGAATGGATACTAATGAATTTTAATTACCTTAGAACAAAAAAAGAACTTAGAAACCATAATACATAAAGGTTATAAGTTCTTTTTTGCTATTGAAACATTAAGTTACTGGCAGGTTTATTATCCATTTTACGAGAGTTTACAATTTCCGTATTACTCCCTCATTAATTCCAGTCATATAATCTCCATACATATTCCTTGCGAAAAGCTCGTTTTGTACTCCTAATTCCCATTTTTCGTTTGTAGCAGCTGCAAGATAAATAAACATATCTTTAACATGTAATTCAGTCTTCTTTTTATCATAATTGTCATAATTACTAAAGGAACTTATATACCTACAATACATCTCAAACAAGTGAGTTTCATCAAAATAAGTATCTCCTATGACACTGTAAACATGATCATTTCCAAAAAGGAACTCTGTCATTTTCGATATTAGGTCAAATTGATGCTCCTTTAGTACAAACCATTCTGCACCAAGGTGCTTAGTTTTTTCTGGTTCTGATTTATCATAACGAACTGCAGATGCAAGTTTAGAAATGTAGCTTCCTGTTATCACCACTAGCATATCTGCTAATTGTAATCCAACAAATTCTTTAGAATCCTTCTCTTCCATTATATTGCCAAACCCAATATTCTCAAATGGCTTAGAAGGTATTCCCTGATCAAGAATTAGTGTAGATTGCTCAGGTTCCCATATACCGTGTAACTTATTCTCACTTAACCATAAATCAACATCAGAGCTTACCTTTTCCCAGTCAAATGATACTTTTTCAAATACCACATCATTAGCTAATTTCTTCCCATTCCCAATGTCCTTTATCATTTTTTTGTAATATGCTATTTGGTTCCTCATTCTAGCAATATTCTTATGTTTTGCCACAAATTCTTTCAAATCTTTTTGAATAGAGTATAGTATTTCATTGATTGTTTTTTCTGGATCAAAAAGATTTCTAATAACCTCTTCAGATGCTTCTAATTCACAATATTTTGTGAGACTGTATTTAAACAAAATAGCAGAGTCGATAAATCTTTTTGCTTCCAGTTGGAGAATCCACTGTGTAAGTCTAGCATCAATAACCATCGACATTTTATTTACTGAAAATAGTAAGTTAGAGACATTTGCATCTAGTAGCATGTTAAATAAATTTAAATAAAAACTACTATTTACTTCTTTCATACTTGCAACGCCGAAATTGAAATTGCCTTTTAGAATATCAATTCCTTTTAGCTCTTTCTCAACTTTATTTTTTTGTCCGCTTCTATAGTTTTCAACCAGTTCCAGGTATTTTTTGTTAACATTTTCTAGGGAATCTTCTGGAATATAAAGTACATCGGCTACATAAGAACGCATTAAATCATCACCTAGATTTATTCTTCTATCGTCACGGTATGTATTTGGAATTCTGATTGTTTCTTGTGGTCCTTTTTCATCAATAAACACTTGTCCCATTGTTAATCATCCTCTCTTCTACTTAAGTCATTTAATTTTTACTACAATGTAAATGGATAAATAGTACACGCTAAAATTACATTTAACGTTTTTTCTTAATGTTAGTATCTACAAATATATTATATATACGATATATGTGTTTTGTATGGATTTACTGTAAATTTTTTGGTAAGTTTTCACAAAAGTAATCTATATAAAGAAAGCCTTAACTCTAATTTTTATGAATATGCGTATAGTTCAAAAAAGATAAAAGCCCTCCTGTGAATGGGAGAGCTTTTATCTTTCATATAAGTGAATCCGATTTTATGATTTTAAAAATGAATGTCGTCTGTTATACCCCTATAACGCTGACTTCATTATTATACTAATGTATATAACGGAAATCAATATTATAGTAATAGGTAGATTCCCCTGCTGCTCATCTTTTTAATAATAATAGTAACATCATAAAAATTATATTTAAATATATATAGTTTTACGGTTTTAATTATTATATACTTATACAAGTGATTTAGCTCTTTATAAGAGTTGAAATTACGTTATATATAAGGAGTGGTTTGAATGAAAAACAAATTTGTGCGTATGATCATGTTAACGCTGGTAATGATAGTATCAATTTCAGCACTTGCAGCATGTGGAAATAATCGTAACCCTGAAGAAGTTGCTACAGCGTATTTCGAAGATGCAAAAGAAGGAAATGTCAAAGATTTTGGCGAGTTATTCACTCCTGAAGCGAAGAAAATCGTTGCTTTTGTGGGCGGAAATGCAGACCTAATGAAATCAGTTAGCAAGGATCTTAAAAGCTATAAAATCCGAAAAGTTGAAGAGAAAAATGAAATTGCTACAGTAACTGTTGATGCTGTATATAAAGATAATCCTAAAAAAGTAATCGTAATTGAACTAGAGAAAACGGATGATGGTTGGAAAATTAGTAAATCATAAAAAAACGGTCTATAAGAATTCTAGACCGTTTTTTTATTCCCTCAATCTTCTTCTTCAAAATCACGTAAACTAGCAAGTAATTCTGTAAATGTTGAGCAAATAGGATATATTGCTTCCTTTATGTCTTCTTCCTCATGATCCCAGAATACGATTGATGGTGAATCACTCGTATTTCGGTAATCGAAGCATAAAAGATTACCGAATGGATCTCTAGCAAAAGGATAAATTTTATGAGGTAATCTATCTTTCGTATTATTATATGTTTCTAGAATGGAGTATTTTTTATTAGAATCTAGGGTTAAAAGATTATTGAGTGAATTTTCATCTTGATTTGGAATATTAAAGGTATCTGGCGTAGGATATCCACCATCATACTTTTGTACACACTCTATAAAATCATTAGGAAATTTAATATTAAAGTATTGTTCTAATTGTTTAATTTGGTCATTTGTTATTTTGTTCTCATTTGTATTGATCCATGTAATGTGATTCATGACTAAGTACCTCCCTATTTATCGCTATCTTTCCCCCAAATTTTATATCCACCTGTATGACCGGTATCATGATGAGTCTGATAATCTACAAGTTGCATTCTCCCAGCATCTTGATGATGATGCCATGTATAATGCTCTGGCGTTTTCCCTATTTTAAATAATTGAATTTCTTCCTCTGTGAATTTTAAGGCTAATTCAGGATTTTCCATTATTTGTTCATATAATGCTTTACTACACTTTCTAGACTGTGTTGTTCTAGACTTTTTGAAATCTGCCTCTTTTAATAGTACCTCCCCTTTTGATTCAAAAATAGGAAATCCGTCAGCATCGTATGGAATTCCTGTAACTGGGTGCTTGTCTCCTGCTAAGTCTCCTTTTCGCAAACGAATTGTTTTTGGACCATTCGCGCCTTCATAAGTATACGTAGCTGCTTTCTGTAAATATTGTTGTGTACTACCGACACCTGCATATGAGAGATGATTACCACCCTTAAATTCATAATTATTTAATATATGTAATGCATTTCTGTATGCCGGGGAATTAGTTATAAGAGATTTCCCTTTAGTCAGCCCTGTAATAGCAGCTACCTTCCCAACTTGTCCTGCTTTACTAAGACCTTTATCACCCAGAAGCCCGAGTCCTAACGTTGCTATACCATAAGCCAGATAATGCTCTCTACTTTCCAGATCCCCATTCCAAAATTTATTCATAAATGTATCTGATACAGTGTTCCATGCAGCAGGAATAGTCTCCCTATAGTTTACAATTGCGTCTCGCATATTCAACCAGGTTTCTTTATCACCTAAGGATATCAGTCCTTCCCACGCATCCACTGCACCATCTACAAACCCAGTAGAAATACCAGTCCACGCAGCATTTAAATCTTTTTCATTGAAAAATGACTCTTCTGATTTTGGAGGGAGTTTTCCACACATGGCTCCTTCTTGAATATCAGAGTCAACTAAATTTCCTCCATACAATTCATCCGCTTTTCGGAATTTAACAGCTGCACGTTCTAATTCTACTGCGATTTTATCTAATTCTTGCAAGATGTTAAACATCATTGGCTTTGCTTCATTAAACATCTGATAAAAACGTTGACTGCTTGCTCCGCTCCACTGAGAAGCTATATATTCAGTTTGAGAGTATAAATCTTTATGTATATATTCTAATGATGATCTCGTATTTCTTACTGTTTTAGCAGCTTGTTCTAATTGTTCCGGTGTTACCTTTATTTGCGTGCTCATTCCATCCCTTCTTTTCTTATATATTAAGAAAATTATACCATATCATTATTTCATTAATGGTTATCATTTGAAAATATCCATTCCTAAAAGTGAAACGATATCCCATCATAAAAACAACCCTAATTCCTAATGAGAAATTTGGGCTGTTTCTGTTATAAATATGCTTTGTTTTATATTTTGTTTAGACTTATTTCTTTCATTACTGTCAAAGAATCTTAGTTATCTCAAAATTTCTAAATAAAAAAAACGGCATAAACCCCTAAAATAATCGATTTTTCTAAACTAGCACTATATTAAAATTGTTAGTAAAATATTCCATTTATCTAATAATTTGTTATAATCGTATTTAACAAGAATCATTGTTAGTATTTTACAAATTTATGATGTATTCTCCTATCCAGAAAATGAAACATAATGCTACAAAGCCAACAAGATTTATCATTACTTCCTTTTTTGTAGGTCTGTCTCTAAATATAAAAGCAGATAAAAATAACAAAAACACCATTCCATACAACCACCAAACTGTACGAGATATGCTAAACAACCCTATAGACAGTGCAACTACAAAAATCACATAAATACGTTCATTTTTTGAAGTAATCTTACTAAACATATTGACTCCTACCTCCTATTTTTAGAAAATAATTACTTTTCAGATAATGACTGTATAATATATTGTATAAAATTTTTTATGCAAATGAAAGGGGATTATTATGAAAAAAACATTATTGGCTGGAAGTTCATTGGTTTTATTACTAAGCTCAGGGTTTGCATTTAGTTCAACAACGCAAGCAGCAGAGAACAAGGAAGGAAATTCACCTACAGTTTCTTACAACCAGGATGTATCAAAAGAAAATAGAGCAATTGATATTAGTTCATTACCTCAACAAGATTTAGACTCTTTATTCCTAAATGGACAAGCTCCATTGAATCCAATAACACCTAAAGATTCAGATCAAATTCAATATGTTCACCCAACAGCTGGTACATTCAACTGGAAATATGTAACGACAACTTATGGAAACAATGTATTTTATAATGCCTCATATCGTTTTATGGTTAACGCAGCTATAGCAGGTTTAGGTGCTGGAGTTATAGCGAAAATTGGCAATGCTTTTGCTTCTGGTGTAGCAGGGTATGTAGTAGGCGGTCTTTCTCTTCCTAAGGGTAAAAACTATTGGTGGACTGTACAAAAATGGCAGGATCAAGATGCATACAATGTTTATGTTAAATACAATATTAAGGTTTATTCTGATTCTGGACGTACTAAATTAGTTGATTCCTATAGCGAGCAATTTGCACAAAGATATCGATAAATTGTTTGCTGTAAAATATATAAAAGACTATCTATCAAGAGGGTTTGCTTGTTTTGAAAACAAGCAAACCCTTCACTATAAAACTACTTTTATTCTTTATATCATTTACATTAGGAATCACTGTATAAACCTCTAAATTTAGCCCCTCATATTTCCAAACGTTGACCAAAAAATAAAAATATGGTATGTTTACTTTAGATTAGTTATATATTGAATGCATATTCAGTATATATAAAGTATAGTACTTAACTGAATTGCATAAACTAAAAAAGACGAGATGCTGTCAACATCCCGTCTCATAACTGCTACTGTCAAGGTGGCCGTTATTATGCATTATCTTTTTCTTTTAGACCCTCGCTTGTACTTTGGTCGGTGAAGCGCGGGTTTTTTGTTGTCTTTTTTTTCGAATTGCTTTTTCAGTGCGTATGCTGAAACTTCACGCACAACTGCTCTTGCAATTTCTTTTAAAAGTTCAAACAAAAATTCCATGTTATATCACCCCCTTTCCTTCCAAATGGAAAGAAGGGATAATAACAAGCCCACCTTCACACGATATACAGTTATACTTCTATTTTACCATACTTCAACACTCTAAAATAGAAAATCTGTCCAATTTTAGTCTGTATATAATCTTTGAGTTAATGAGTTTTACAAGAAATTAGTTTACTATAATTTAAATATGTATACTGTATTTCTTTGATTTTTCATAATTGTCCTTAGTTTTATATGCTATTTTTTGAGAATATAAATTTCAAATAAAAGTTGTATATTTTTTTGATGTGTTCCGCAATGTATCTCTGCCTAATCCTCTAACTTACTCATTTGCCTACTAAGTTTCAGATGAAATCTTTATATTTATAATCCTGGTATCATTATCTCTTATATCTCACATCTTTCTTTTCACACATTTCTCATTTTAAATAAAGCGCACTTGTAATTATTCATTGTCTCTTCCTCTATTTTCTAATTTATATATATTAACCCTTTTTTTTGTAATTGTAGTGATTTTTTCAGTGATGTCCCCGAAAAACGACCTCTCAAAATCATCTGTAATCATTTTTAAAACTTCAGATAATGCAATTACACTTGAAAGATAAAAAACTTCTTAGAAACAAAAATAGACCCCTTATAACGTTTTTTCGTTTTTTAGGGATCTATTCTCTCTGGGATTTCTATTCTTCTATGTCTTCTTTTACTTCTGCAGATAAAATGTCTTCAGCAAACTTCTTGTAGCCATTATACCCTTTCTTCGCAGCCTTTTTCTTTATTGCTTCTACTACCTTTTCATCAAGATAGAGACTTAAATGCTGCTTTTTTTCTTTCGATTCCTTTTTTGATCGGTTTTCAATTTTTCCTTTGAAAACTTCCAAATCCTTTTTTAAGTACAATCGTTCAGTAGATTTCCCTTTAGCAATCTCTTTAAAGGGCAATATCCCATCTTTAGCGGCATTATGAACGTAAGTCTTAGACTTATTTAGAAATTCAGCTGCTTCTTTTAATGTTAAAGAGTCTTTGTATAATTCCTCTAACTTTTTTACATCTTTTTTCTCAAAGCGATATCCGCCATCTGCTTTCCAGGTAGCCAGATTGATAGGTTCGATCTGTTTATATTTAATTAAATAGCCTAATTGATTTTTTGTTAAACCTACCCTATCGCATACCTCTTCTAAAGATAAATAGTCCATTTCTCACCTCGTCCGAAACTTTCATTCTAGCTGTTGTTTAAATTTTCTTAGTTGATACTTTGTTAAACCTGTTTCTTTTACTACATCTGTAATTGAGTACTCCTTATACTGCAGATACTTAAATGGATTCTCCATATAACGTTCTCGTATTTTATTAAATGTACTCTTTTTCGATAAAGAATTCAATTGCTCTCCTTTCTCTCGGATGGAATCGAAAATGGGACAACCTTTACAATGTTTGTAGTTTCTCTGTTTTGCCTGTTCTTGCTCATCTGTACAATTCACTGATAGGTTGTTCAGAGGGCAAATTGAACAATGGGTATCTTCTAAATTATGGATTTCTTGTAAAATTTTCAGACGAAGACTAGTCAAAAAAAATCTCCTCCTACCGCATTTGGATTGAAATGTACAAAAAAAATCAATTAAACATTTCTATTATACATTACCTAGACAGAAACGTTAAATTTTAATTCGAAAATATTTATTTAAACATTTCATTTTATACCACAATAAATAATGCATTTATTGTGGTATAATTAGAACTATAAAATTTTATATAAAAATATTTGTTTAATATTTCATTCTATAAAAGGTTGTGTTTAAATTTGAATATTATAAATTACGAACATAATAACCAAATTGTAAAATCAAAATCAGATTTTTTTGATAGCAGTCATTTTGAAAACATTATGGGTTTGGGTATCCGTAATATTGACTACTCCCAATTAAGTGAAGAATCATTAGTTTATTTATTTTTACACGATGAGCCTTCTTTAACGAAAAATAGAAGTGAGCGAACAAAACAACAGTATCTGCACGATCTTTCTCATTTTCTTCGCTACATAAAAGAAGCAATCGGAACCATCCAGGAGTTATCCCATAATGACATGGAAATCTACTTCTATGAATTAAGTAAGAAATATGCTGCCACTACATTACGTAAAAAGAAAACAGTAGTGCAGCAGTTTTTAAAATATGTGTATGATAATAACGGACTCTCAGACAACTTTAGTAGTCGCCTTAAAAAAGTATCCGTAAAAAAAGAAGAGCTAGTCAATCGTGACCTTTATCCAGAAGAAGTTACCCAGATATTAGATGAACTGAAAAAATCCAACTATTTTGTTTACACTGCATTTTTCCTGTTAACTACAACAGGACTACGAATCGAAGAAATCGCAACTGCTAAATGGGCAAATTTGGTCTTTCATTCATCTTTAAATGCCTATCTACTTCGTGTAGTTGGTAAAGGGAATAAAAGTAGGGAAGTTCGTATCTTTGAAGATACATTGGATGCTTTATGCCATGTTCGAAGTTTACGTAAACAAACAACAAAACTAGATGCATCGAATACCTCCGCTTTTCTCCCTAAAGCTGATGGATCAAATTATAGAGCAGACTATCTATCTTCTCTTGTGGCAAAAAAAATTGAAGAAACAAATTTAACTTTTCTGCGCTATCGACAGGATAGAATTACTCCTCACACTTGTAGGCACTTCATGGCTAATTACTTAATGGAAAAGGGTATTGAATTAAAAAAAATTAGGGACTATTTAGGGCATGAATCTATCATGACTACAGAACGTTATTTAAGAGAGCGTACAAGACGTCAAAACTTGGCCACAATAGATATAGGAAATTCATTATTTTAGTAAGTATATATAATAGGAAGAAACTCGATTTAATGTTTCGATTTCTTCTTGTTTTTTTGTCCATAGAACTCTAAATATTTCTCTATCATCATAACATTTAAACTAATTATTACAAAAAAAATTATATTATGACTTATTATTAGTCATTAGGACACAATTTACCTTTTCTGTTTTACACTATCTTTATAAATCAGAAAGGAAAAGGTGATGATATGTCCCATCTAAGCAAACGACTTGCTGAATTGAGAAAAAAACAAGGATATACCCAATCCGATATATCACATCGCCTAAACATTGCCCGCACTACTTATGCAAATTGGGAATATGGGAAAGCTGATCCTGATGCAGATTCCATCATGAATCTTGCTGAAATACATAACGTCTCCATAGATGAACTCTTTGGGCGAAATGCGCCACTTGAAAGTAAATTAGAATTAATTAAAGTAGCAATATCTGATCTACCTCCACAAAAACAGCATGAAGTGCTAGATGTTCTTATTGATTACACCTATTTTATAAAAAAGCATTTTACCAAATGAATGTAAAACTATTTTTCAGCAAATTTTATATTTTACGTGAGTTAAATGCACTTGTTTAGTATTAGCCTGTAAAAGGGTCTACACATTTTCAATGCCCCACCCTCGCGGAATAATCTTTGGAAACCTTTGTGTTATCAGTAGATTTGATAACACAAAGGTTTTTGCAACTTTACTAACAATATAGTTTGAAATTCTGATTTCGTATTAGCTATCAGTTTGTGAATATTTCACAAACTTTTCTTGTATTTCGAATTTGATATTTAGGAAATATCCCTAAAAACAACAAATGCGATTGCCTCCTATGAGACAATCGCATTCTAATTATTTAAAGGTTAACCCATTCCACTTCCAGGGTCACCCATTCTAGCTAATAATTGTTCTGAATCTTTTTTTACTAAATTGTTTGGTTGCTCTTTACTACCAACAACAGTGTAAACAATTCCTGCTGCTAAAACAATACTTGTTACTACAAATAATAATTTCTTCATATAGCACCACCCTCGTACATTATACCATTTTTATTAAATTCTACCACTATTTTTTTAGGGAACCTACAATAGAACCTATTACCAGCACACTCTAGTAACACAATCGACTTTTCAATTAATGAAATATCATTCTTTGCTATTCCTAAATAACAATATTGCATCGGAGTTAGCATCCCATTTTTCTTTTCTAAATCACTCAGGATATCAACTGCATTTTTGTAATTCCCCTTAATGATTTCTAAAAAAGACTTTTCTGCAGAATGATATATAACTATATTCTCTAATTCTTGCTTATTTACTAACTTAATGAAAGCATATGTGTTAAGAATTGATAGCTTTCTATGCTTTTCCCTTTCAAAATTACATGCTCCCAACTGCTTCAGTGCCTTTTTCATATACCAAGATGCACTATCATAGCAATCGAAAGTATATGACTCTGCTATATATGCAAGTGCGGATGCCCTTAAAAGGTGGAAACAATCTTTAGAGTCATCTATTGCTAAAATCTCCTGACACAAACTCCTACACATTTCAAGATTATCTTGTACTAAATAAGCATATGCTAACCCTTCTTTAATCCTACCTAGATAAGATGACCTAATAAAACTATCAGTAATTGCATCTACATCTGGAAGTAACATTTCAGCATATTTGAACAGAGAATTATAGTTTTCTAAATCATACATAGTGTAGTAAGTTAATATACCACATAAGACCTTCATCTCGTTTGTCTTAATTATCTTACTACCTTTATGATCTTCAAGCTTAGATAATAATTCCTGCTTTTTAATTGTCCCATTACTTCTAAGTAATACCAATTCATATACATAAGCCCATTCCCTATTCATTGCAAGTGAAGACTTTCTTTCCTGTTCTACTAATAGCTTAAGAAGTGATAAATCACCTTTTGCATTGGCGTATTCCATAGCAATTCTTAAGTTCTTCTTGCTTGTTGTGACAGAACAGAAGGTGTGTAACATCTTTCGTTGTTTATCAATATCACCCGCATACAATAGCTTCAATAATTTAATTATATTCCAAAATCCAAATTGATTTTTCCCTGTTAAATTCTTCGAAAGCGTTCCTGAAGAAATTCCAATTATTTTAGCGATATCCTCTTGATTTTTCCTTTGGAAATCAATCTCATCAATAATTTTACTCAAGAATTTGTTTAATGTTTGTTCTGAAATTTTATCTTCTTTCTTAAGTGTTTCATTCATAAAATTCTCCCTTCTAAAAAAACAAGAATTCCTCAATATCCCCCAGTATATTTATAAAACCCAATATCATTATATCTGATTCTAATATAAGCGTATCGAAAAAAATGTCGTTTTTTGTCGATATAAGAAGATAATTAATTATGCAATTATGCATAATTGTAAGGCAATACAAACTAAAAGGACTCGAATAAATCGAATCCTTTTTTTCTCTATTTCTTAACTTCAGCCCATTTATAGTTGAATTCTCCACCAAAATCATTTGTCACAATACCTTTTATAGAAGAGCGCTGTAAATACGATCTTCCTTGCTGGAATAAAGGCGCTACTGCCCCGTCTTCTAATAATATTTTCTCTGCTCGTTTCAATGTCTCCCAACGTGCATTTTCATCACCAGCTAAGTCTGTCTTCACTTGCTGAATTAGTTCATCATATTGTTTATTTGAATACTTATCAAAGTTATATGTACTATCTGTAGTAAACAAATCTAAAAATGTAATCGGATCAGGAATATCTGGTCCCCATACATCAACACCTAAATCATAATCACTATTTAGAAGCAACTGAATTTGCTGTTTGCGTGGCTGTGGTTTTACATGGACCGTTAATCCCTCTAAATTCTTTTCTAGTTCACCTTTGAAATACTCCGCATTTTTCTTGGCTATTGCATTATCACTTGTTAGCATTTCTAGTGTTATCTGTTCTTTTTTTAGTTCTTGTCTTGCTTTTTTCCAGCTCTCTTTCGCTGCATTTACATCATCTTTTACTAAATCCCCATTTTCTTTTCGGAAGTCTTTTCCGTCAGATCCTTTAGCAAAATTAGCTGGTATAAAACCAACTGCAGGAAGGGAACCATTGTTTAACACTGTATCTACAAAAGCTTTCTTATTCATTGCTTGACTAATTGCCAAACGAGCATGTTTATTTTTTAGCACCTCATTTTTTTGATTCATACGTAAAAACTGCATAGTTACTTCAGGTCGCTCTTTGAAATCAGAACTATTTTTATATTTATCTACAAACTCTCCTGTTAGTCCTACACGGTCAATTTGACCTGACTCATATAAATTTATCTCTGTTGATTTATCTTTAACAATATCAAAGTTAATTTTGTCTAATTTTACAGCTTTAGCATCCCAATAATTCGGATTCTTTTTCAACTGAAAACCTTGTTCATGCTTCCAATTATCCAGAGTAAACGCTCCGTTATAAACCAATTGATTTGCTTCTAAGCCATACTGCTTTCCTTGTGATTCAAAATATTTCTCGTTAATAGGTAAAAATGTTGCAAACGTTGTCAAATCAATGAAATAAGGGACAGGCTGCTCTAATTGCACCTCAAATGTTTTATCATCAATTGCTTTTACCCCTAGCTGATCTACAGGTAGCTCTTTACTATTAATTCGCTTTGCATTTTTTATATCAAAGAATAGAAATGCATATTCCGAGGCTGTATTAGGGTTCACAGCACGTTTCCAAGAGAATACAAAGTCTGCAGCTGTTACAGGTGTTCCATCCGACCATTTTGAATCTCTAAGATGGAATGTGTATGTTTTTTTATCTTTACTCACTTCATAAGATTTTGCCATACCAGGAATTAATTTGTTATCTTCTCCTAGTATGTACAGACCTTCAAACACATTCCGCATTACATTCATTGATTCACTATCCGTTGCCTTCGTTACATCCATTGTTGGGATCTCCGCTATATACGGTAAACTAATGGACTGTTTTGTTTCATTCTTGTCAATTGCTTTTGCATTATTTTTTTCTTCTTTATCTTCACTACTACAAGCTGTTAGTAGCAGACTGGCTCCTATAATAGAAGCTACAATCGATGTAACTTTTTTAAGCATCTTACTTTCTTCCTCTCCATATTTACGGTTTAATTAATCAAATTATCTATATATTGAACTTTATGGACTATACGGATATAGAGTCTCTTTCTCTAATAGTATTCAGGCGTCTTTAGTATCATATACGTAATATCTAAACATTAAACCTCTTATTACTTTACCATTAAAACCGTAGCATTCTAGAGATTATTATGTCAATCACTAAAATTTATTTTAAATTAAGTATCATTTCTTTTTATTCTAACGCTTTTTCTCCTTTTCCTTTTGGCGTAAACTTCAATCCATTCATATCTGTTGTAATTCATTTTTATCGTTTTTGGGGCAACCCTCTGTTGTTTCATATTCACTCATGATTAACTCCTTATCAGATTAAGAGCATCTATTAGCGTAGATGCTCTTTTTTTAATATGCAATACACTTCGTTTGTAAAATGTACTATTCAATGTCACAAAGAAAAGCCATCAATATAGATGGCTTTTCTTAGTTATATGCAATAGGAAGAATGAACTTACTTAACTAATTGTTGTTGGATTTGCTTAATTAAAATTTCAGCCCCTTTAGGACTTAAAACGATTTGACCATTTGCCAATGATATATTTTTTTCTGAAATATCACCAGTTATTGCACAAGCATCATAAGTTTTGTATTTCTGTAAAATAATCTTTTCTTCTTCTACAAATATTTCCATAGGATCTTTTTCTGCAATTCCTAACGTTCTTCTTAACTCTTTCGGAAGAACAATTCGCCCTAATTCATCTATTTTTCGTGTAACACCCGTTGATTTCATGTTTATACCACCTTTTCTTTTTTCTATCTAATAATTACATATGAACAAGCGAATTCAATGATGTTTTTCTGGTATCCTCTGCATGCAATACTACAATTATATCTCTAAATTGCTTTGTCGTCTTTTATCTTGTTTTCTCTTTCTTTAGAATTTAGCGTAAGTCATTATTTTTTCTAGCTCACTTTGTACGCATTATAATCTGTGGTATAACGTTTTTTCTTCCTGTATATATTCCTTTTTATAATTAAATTGTTAGGGATTCAATAGTAATGCTATTATATATCTAGGAATACATTATTTCCGTTTTATTAAGTAAAGGAGCGATTACTGTTGAAAATGACAAAAGGAGATGCAATACTTCGCTTACTGACAGAAATTAAATTAGAACTGAAAGAAACAAAAGAAGCTATTGAAAAACTTGATGAGAGAATAGCTAAAATAGAAAAGCAAACACTTCCAACAAATTTATCTAAACCCGCTTTAAATAATAGAAAAGAAAAAGATTGGAAATATCCTTCTAAGATGAAATGAATCAGAGGGATATTTTTCATTTTAGAATAAACAATTTTTATCATTTAATGGAGATGTTACAATATAAATTGTACGATGAACATAATTTTCTTTCTTACTACCACACAAAATCCCCCCCTGGCTCTTGCTAGGGGACAACTTTTGTATACAGTATTAATTGCACCATAAGTATACACAAGTTATAATAGTCACCTAATTACATATGAAGAGGTGCAAAAATGAATAAGACAGAATTAACAAAAGTAGTAGCAGAAAGAGCAGTACTTACACAAAAAGATGCAGCTGCAGCAACACAAGCTGTATTAGATACGATAACAGGCGCTCTAGCTAACGAAGAGAAAGTACAAATTCTTGGATTTGGTACATTCGAAGTACGTGAAAGATCTGCACGTACAGGACGTAACCCACAAACAGGTGAAGAAATGCAAATTGCGGCTTCAAAAGCACCTGCTTTTAAGGCTGGAAAAGAATTAAAAGAGGCAGTGAAATAATTTTACATAGTCAATAGGGTTTGATATTCTTATCAGCCCTTTTTCAATATTCTTGTTGTGTATAAAACAAAAATTATCAATCGAAAAACACATCTAATAAATATAAATCCTTATATATAAACATTTATATTATTGTTATAATAAAATTAACCAAGAAGCATCCAACGATTTTTGATTGATCACTACATTTTCTTTAGAGCTAAATCAACATAAAAGAAGAGACACTGTATAGTGTCTCTTCTTTTATGTTTCGTGCCTTTAATCAATAGTAAGAGGATATATATCTATTCCCTCTTATTGCTGTTTTGTGTTAGAATTGCTGCTCCCACAAGCAGAATATCTGAAAGGACACTCGTATAAGAGTGTCCTTTCTTTGCAAAAAATTATTTTTAAACAAAAACTCTTTATAAAAGAACGCAAGTTCGTATATAATAAGAACAAGCGTTCTTTTGATTTAGGGAGGAATAACAGTGTATGACTATTCTATCTTACCGAATAGAATCATCTTATGTGTTGATTTACGTAGCTTTTACGCTTCAGTAAGTTGCATCAAAATGGGGTTAGATCCTATGTATACAAAATTGGCAGTAGTCGGTGATGTAAATAGAAACGGATCAATTGTTCTAGCTGCCACTCCACCATTAAAAGCATTGGGTGTAAAAAAGATGGCCAGATTATACGAGATTCCTCGCAGAAAAGACATTCTTGTTGTAAATCCGATTATGGGAACATACATTAAATGTTCTAATTACATAACAAAGTTAGCATTACAGTACGTTCCTATTGAGGATTTTCACCAATATTCCATCGATGAATTCTTCATGGATATTACGGATAGTATTCACTTATTTGCTAACGATCCCTATGAGTTTGCGTTGAAATTTAAACGTGAAATATATGCGAAAACACGAATCGAATGCACAATAGGAATTGGCCCTAACCCTTTAATGAGCAAAGTAGCTTTAGATATTGAAGCAAAGAAGAATCAAAATGGCATTGCTTATTGGAAATATGAAGATGTCCCAACAAAATTATGGAGCATACGACCGCTTAATACATTTTGGGGCATTTCGTACAAAACGGAAGAAAAGTTGAATCGAAAAGGAATACATTCTATAGGAGATTTAGCCAATTACCCTCTTAAATACTTAAAACAGAGCTTCGGTAAGATTGGAGAAGAATTACACTTACATAGCTACGGAATTGACTTTAGTCGCATTTCAGAAAAATATGTTCCTGCCACAACTTCTGTTGGGAAAAGCCAAATACTCATGCGCGATTACACAATAGAGGAATTTCCGATTATTCTACTGGAACATATTGAAGAAGTTTGTTATCGGCTTAGAAGACAAAATAAACTTGCTCAAACCGTTCATTTTTCAGTCGGTTATAGCAAGAGTTATAACGGTGGTATTAGAAAAACACATACTTTAAGTCGTCCAACTAACCTAACAATGGATATTTATAAGATCTGTACATACTTTTTACATCAACAATATACTGGCGAACCCATTCGCAGCATAAACATATCCTTAACAAACCTAATTCAAGAAGGGGAAGAACAAATTTCTCTTTTTGATAATGTCACGAAACGAGAACAAGAAGTGAAGTTAACAAAAGTAATGGACGAAATACGCACAAAGTTTGGGAAGAACAGTATTTTACGCGGAATTTCCTACACGCATAGCGCTACAGCTAGACACAGAAATACACTAATAGGAGGACATAAATCATGAGTAACGCCAATATGCCCAAAGGAAGAGGAATGGTCAAATTTTCTCCGTTCGCAGCAATGCCTGAACAGTTTGCTGGAATACGTGAAATCATCAAGGAGAAAAACAAAGTAACTCGGCCGATCTTAACAGATGAAGAAAAAGAACTAATTGAGAACATGTTATTATGTTCCTTATTATCTGAAGAAGAAATACTAATTACATATTATGAGGATGGTTATTTACTCTCTAGCTATATGACTGTCGTTGATATTGATCCACCAAATAGTGCTGTTATATGTACCGATGCTTTTTATAATAGGATGAAACTGCAATTTTATAATATAATAGATGCAAAATAGAATTTATTTACGTAAGCACATTCAAACTATTATAAAGGAGTGTACACAATGCAAGAGGCTCAAATAAGAAAGAGTGCAGCAGGAGCAATTATTCATAACGATATAAATGACTATCCCCATTTAAATATACCAATGATTATTAATGAAAAAGATGGAATGATTTATGAAGTTCTAGGCGCTGGTTTTCACACTAATGATGCTGTAGCAATAATAACAACGGATGATTTTGCTTCAACCAGGGTAACTGCGCCTCTTATAACAGTAAAAAACAATGATGGTAGTATTCAATTATATCGCTTACCTTTAGAACTAGAACATTGGGTACTTTCTTGTATGCGTGCTGCTTCAGTAGGAAAAAATCCGTTTCCCTGTAAAGTTGCATTCGGAATCATCGATACTAAATTTTTTGTAGAATTTATATAAAAAGGTCTGCTTATTCAGCAGACCTACCATCAATTATAGCTTTATATTTTTTTGCCTGTTTAAATGTCCAAATAGGTGTAGAAGCAAGGATCTGGATTGGCTCGGGTAATAATGGTCTTACTTTCTTCCCATCTCGTTGTCGAGAAAACTTTGTGCTTAAACGTGCTTTATCCCAACCTAGTATCTCAGCAAATTCCTTTAAACCAACGAGAAGGGGAATTACTCCCCCAGTTCATCGCTCCACACTTGATAAAAGCCGCCACCAACCGTTTCAAGTACATTATCATCCTCTTGTGGGGATATTCCATACCAATATGAGGTTGTTATTACTTCGCCATCTAAAGTTTCAATTGTGATTTTTTCTTGCGTGTAAGCTATACCTTCTTCAGCAACTTTTTTCGCTTCACTTAAATCATTTACTTCAACTTCTTCTGTTACACCAGTATGATAGTTTACAATGTATTTTTCCATTTATAACATCCCCTTCAAAAGTGATAACTTTGTTATCTTTATAATAACAAAAATAGATAACTTTGTTAACACTTTTTCAGGATAATTCATTTAATTATTTCCTTTCTTTTAGGAAAGAGAAAATCCATAGCTTCTACAGTTAAAATCCATTCTCTCCACGTTGTTTCCCATCAGGCTTATAGTATTTAACTTTGCCACCCTCGATCAATGCATCTATTAATTTATTATCTTTCCCTCGGTGTCATAATTTCATCTAGCATAAATAACATTCCCATCACCTCTCGTTACATATAAGTAACGTTCAACCAGATGAAAAAAAATAATGAATTCCACATGCGAAAATCAAGCAAATGAAGAACTACTCCCCCCTTTAATAAAAAACTGAATAATCAGTTTTTTATTTTTCAACAACAACACCCCCTTCAAATTAAAGTAATATGGTAAAATTACGGAAATATATACTAATAGAATGAGGGGATTAAATATGAATGTGCAAACTGTCTCCAAAGGAGAAATAACAAATCTACTAAACAATTGGTATCAATCCATCATTTCACAACATGTAGTAAAATCCACGAATTACAAGAAAGAAATCGATAGTAAAATTCATCAAATAGAAGAAGATCAAAATATCCTTATCTATTATTCATTACTAGACTTCAGATATAAGTTACTTACCCATGACGTTAAAAACTATAAAGATAGTTTAGAAAAGATAGATTGTTTACCTGATCAAGCAGATACCTTCCTAAGATACTATCATTCTTTTTTTAAAGCCATTTATTCAATTAACATGGGGGATTACACTTCTGCTAAAGAACAATACGAAGAAGCTGAAACATTATTAAAAGAAATTCCAGATGAACTTGAAATAGCTGAATTTAATTACATGTTTGGTTCTTTCCACTATCATATTTATCAGCCACTACCAGCAATCAAATATACTACAAAGGCAAAGGAATTATTTTCAAAGCATGCAGGGTATGAAATCAAAGTTGCTGCTTGTAATAACACACTAGGTCTTGCTTGTACTTCCCTTGGTCAGTATGAAAGTGCGGAAGAACACTTCCTTGCAGCTTTAAATACTTTCAACAAACACGACGAGGATAAACTATCAGCAAAAGTGAAACATAATTTAGGATTATTGTATGCAGATCAAAACCTTTCCGAATTAGCAATTAAATACCTAAATGGATCACTTGTAAATAACCAAAAAACACTGTTCTTATTAGCGCAGGAGTATTTCAAATTAAATGATAAAAACGCTGTTAGCTTGAATATTGAAAACGGATTAAAAATTTCAAATGAAGAGTATACTCATCATTTCAATATTCTAAAAGGATTAAATGACAATATAAGTACAGATGAATTAGAAGACATCATTTTGGCAGGGATTTCATATTTTAAGAAAGAAGAGTTATGGAAATACGTAAAAGATTATTCAGCTGTTCTAGGCAATAAGTTTTACGAGTTAAAATCGTATGAAAAAGCGAGCAAATATCTACACATGACAAATGAAGCTGATAAAAAGGCTTCAGAGAAAGGAGCTTTAAAATAATGAAAAAATCTCTATTAATTTTTGCTATTGTCACAGGTTTTTTATCTTTCAGCTTCAGTAACACTACAAACTTACAATCTGTATCAAAAGAAAAAGTAGATTTTGTTCAATATGCACATGGTGAAACTATTTAAAACAATAAAATACTAAAAAGTTATGTCATTACCCCATTACAATGCGTAATACAAATAATTATTAACAAAACGAAAAGAACCTATCAATGTAGGTTCTTTTTATTTGCTGTATAAAGTTTTATAAGAAATGCTTTAACGTTAACTTTTCAGAATACAGTGGTTTTCATATGTCCTTAAAATTATAACAATAACTTTTCTACACCTACGCCATCCATTAATAACAGTTTCAAAGAAGGTGATATTTTAATTGCTTCTTCGATATCTAAATCCCCAAAATCTACCATATATAATCCGAATCCTTCTTTACCATTTGCATATAATAGCACCTTTCCACCTTCATCATCACCAATTGCTAGTGAGTTAGGTATATATTTTTGGATATTATGAGCTTCATTCATCTCTATACAACCCTCTGGACTCCAAATACGGATATATATTTCATTATTTACATTAATCTCTGCATCTGTACATTGTTGAATTATCTCTAGATAATCTGAAGGAACATCTATTGATGAAAAATCTTGTAATTCTCGAATCGTTTCTTTTGTTGCTGGAGGTTCTTCTGTTTCTAAAGTGAAAATTGTATTTAAGTTCTCAAGTATACTCATTAATACTCAATCCTTTCATATTTTACTTTTAACTTATCAAGCATTCTATATTGTTGTTCTAAAGTTCCTCTAATAGTTTCTTTAGAAAATCCCGCTTTTTCAAAATCAGAAACTATATTCTTTAATTCCGCTTGTAAAGAAGAGCTCCATTTCCCATTTCCTAAGGCTACACGTTCATCACGTCTCAAGTTCTGCGCATTAGTAATAATAGTATGTGGTAACCCCTTTCCTGTTTCAATCGTCACTGTTGGTGCAAGTTTTGGATCATATCCATATTGACTTAGATTTGCTTCCGCCCATTTCCCTTGTAAACCATGATGAGATTGTAACCTTCCTCCATTTGGACCTTTCCCTTTTGGTTTAGGCATTGATTGTATATGCGTTTTATTAAAAAGCACATAATTCGACTCAGCACCCTTTACAGTTTTAACAGCACTAGCTGACATCTTTACACCTTTACCGATTTTAACCAACTTCCCGATTGGTGTAATACCGGCTACCGCCATACCTCCAGCTATGAATCTGTCGAAAGTACCAAGTTTCTCTCCCGTAGACGGATCTACACCTTCCCAAGCACGCCGAACATCATATTCTCCACTTATTTCACCTGTAATATCTCTGGCTAATTTATTACCATCAAATTCTTTTTTTCCTGATGCTAATGAAGTTTCATTGTTTATTGTTTCTTCTTGATTTAAATCGCTATACACAATTTTATCAGATTCACGCGCTTTTTCCTCTGTGATTTTTTGAATTGATGCAGTCCAATTCATATTTAAATCTTGTATACTGAATGTTCCACTCGCAGGACTAAAACCTTTCCCACTTTGAACTTCTGCAAGACCTTGAGCAATACTCGTAGCTAATTGAAGCGCTGTATCATAATTACTACTAGAAACATAATTAAATTCATATAAATACTCTAGTTTTTCTTGAAGCTTTTGTTTCATCGTATCATAAATTCCCACCATAACTTGCATTCCTGGAAGGGTACTACTAGTTCCTTCAATATCTGCTTTCATTCGGTCAATTTCTCGAATTTGTTCTCGTATTTCTTGTTCAATGACATCTGTTGTAGCGACTTGTGATTGAAAATCGTTCGGAAAGGAATTATTCTGTCGAATTAATTCTTCACACAAATAAATAATGCCTTGAGCTAAAGGACGAAATGTCTGTGCAAAGAATGTCTTCCCTGTATCATAAGTTTTCCCTTGCAAAATAGTATCGCCCACAAAAGCATCAATTGAATTAATAACTTGTTCCATACCTTGAATAGTGGCTACACAAAAAGCATTCATACTTTCTGTTTGAGCTTGTACTTCTCCCAAATACATGTTTAAACCCATGTACTCCCCCCTTAATAAGTAAATGATACCAACTAAAGGATAAAATTGTAAACTATGATTTTATTGATTTTTTTGATAATTTTAACTATAAAATCCTTAATATTATTTCGCCGCCGTGTATCCTACAATTAATTTCGCAACCCATTTTTAAAACAATCGTAACACAAAGTCAATTACACTCTACCAAAAGGTACACCTTTAGATATAGTATATTCTATGCAGCTTAAACTACTTCAAAAGGTATCAAAATGTACTTAAGACACACTTCATAAGTACACACACTTTTTGAGATGTGTTTGTTGAATGATTTTATGCTTATTGGATATCCCTATCAGTTGGATACAGCACAGAGAATCCCCTTGTTGTGATGTTTGTTATTTTTAAGATGTAATCTGGTACATGAAATTTTACAATTAAGTTGTTCCTTTGTTTTTCTTTTAAAATTCTTATAGCATTCTATATAAATCTTATGGTATTATATAGATAGAAAATTTGTTTCCATTGTTTATACTCTATTGTACGTAGCGTGAAGGACAAACCTTACGCCCTGTTAACTCGGGCGAGGTTTGTCCTTTTTTTTACTTTAAGGAGGAATTTACTATGAAAAAAGTCTACAAAATTGGAGCAGTTATCACAACTTTATGCGTTGCATGTATCGCGATCTTTACTTTAACTAAGAATGAATCAGTCAAAACAGAAACTATAACACCAGAAAAAACAATTGTATCTGCTGCAGATGTAAAAGGATCACCTGAGAATATAAAAGATATTTCAAAAGAAGAATTAAAGCAAAAAATACAATCCCATGAAGAGTTCATTGCGTATTACTATCAACCTACCTGTCATTTTTGTAAAAAAGCTGCACCAGATATCAATCGTATGTCAAAAAAGCATGATAGAACCATTTATCGTATTGATATCTCTACACCAGAAAATCAAAGTGCCTTTCAAGAGTTCGACATTCCAGGTACTCCAGTTGTTGTAGCTTATAACAGAGGTGAAGAAGTTGAACGTTTAGAAGGAGCTGTTTCAGCTGCTACCTATGATGGATTCTTTGCAAGACGTAATTCGAGCGCTAGCTAGTATAGTGCTCGTTTTTCTTTGTAAGAAAGGAGAATTAACATGCAACAAAACGCCCGTATTCATTCTTTAGACATAATAAGAGGTATCGCCACACTATGTATCCTATTTGCGAATCTACCCACTATGACGGGACTAGATCCCTTTAATCAGGCAGGTTACACCGGTACAGATAAAACGATTCGTTTTTTAGTAGATTTGTTTATACAAGCAAAGTTCTACACTATTTTCGCATTCTTATTTGGAGTAGGATTTTATATCTTTATGAAAAATACAGAAATAAAAGGATATCATATGTATAAGCTATTTACCCGGAGACTATGTATTTTACTAGTCTTCGGTTTACTCCACTTCACCTTTCTATGGTATGGAGATATTCTACATGCGTATGCTATAGCTGGATTTATTCTATTGTTCTTTTATAAGCGATCTACTAAGCTTATTTTTATAACTGGTTGTAGTTTCCTAACGGTTAGTTATGTATTACATATTATTGTATTTTTACGAGCAAGTTCTTCTATTACTGAAGTACCAAATTACTATCAATATATGTTTACAGGTAACACTACCAATCACACTGTAAATCTATTTATACATTATTCTCATCAAGTAAAAGCACGTCTTTTCTTTCTAATGACTCAGGAATTCCAGCAACTACTCATAGGAATTCCGGAATATATAGGCTTATTTTTAATCGGGTTATGGGCTGGTAAGAAAAATATTTTTAAAAGGGTACCGGAATTAATAAAGAAAATTAGATTTTTACAGTGGAGTTCGTTATGTATCTCATGCCTTCTCTCTTGTCCTATTATCTACTACTTTATAAAAACAGATGTCTATTACTCTCAGGATGTACAACTATGGATTCTATTTGGAGGGAAAATGCTAGCTATATTCTATATTTGTACTCTACTGAGAGTTTGTGAGAATAAAAAATATATAGAATGCCTGCACCCCTTTATGAACGTTGGCCAGTATGCTTTAACGAATTACATCACTCAAAGCATACTTACGCTTGTGATTCTTTCGTGGTGCTTTAAAGATGTCTCACACTTATATTACTGGCAACTATGTATCTTTGGGCTTTTAATTATTTTTGTACAAATACTATTCAGCAAGATTTGGAGTAAATATTTCCGCTATGGTCCTATTGAGTGGATATGGAGAAAAGGAATTTATAAGAAATAGACTATTTTTTACCAGCTACATGCAATTAACTGAAAAAAATGTTAAAATATTATATGAAAGATTAAAGATATATTTGTGGTTGTAAAATGGTGTTATTAAAATTAAAGTGGTTCAAGTCAGAGAAAGGCACCTTTTGGTGCTTTTTCTCTGACTTGAACCTATATTCCATAGAAATCCACTTAACATAATATAAGGTAATATTAATTTAATTATAAAGATAGGTGATAATATGTTTAGTATTAACAATAACCCTCGAAAAAGTAAAATACGAAAAGTTAAATTACAAGTACCTGGTGATGTGAAATATGAACTTCACACTACTTATAACTTGTTATTAAAGGAGGGATACCAGGTTTTATCTGTAATCAATATTAAAAATGGTGGTATCATTGTGTACCGTCATTTATATGAAGATACCAATTTATACGAAGAAAATTCTATTGTATTAAAAATTCGATTAATTACAAATAAAGGAACGGTTTTCCCTGAGCCATATCTGTACGCACATTATATATCGGCAAGAACCACTATAGACCTTGCTGATATATTTATTGAAGAACCAATACGTAACTTGGGGTTAGGAAGCATATTAATGAAACATTTACTACAAATAGCAGTAGAATCTCAGGTAGACAAAGTAACTGGTCTTATGGTTAGTGATGATAGTCAACATAAAGCCAAACAAATTAATTTTTATATGAAACATGGATTCGAGATATCTGGTAATCGTCTTTTATGGAAGCAAAGCGCATAAAAATCAAAAATATTAAATTTACAAAAAGAGGATGCTATACCTTTTATTGAGTATAGTATCCTCTTTTAAAACATCCTATTTCAATGTCATGTGTGCAAGCACCACATTTTTATCAAGAAATCTGAAGTATGACAACAATTAAGTTCATACTAGCATGAACAACAAATGATATTAGTAACCTATTGGTACGCACATATACTACAGCAAGTACAAGTCCAATTAAAAAATAACCAAATATAAACGGAAAATCAAAATGCATAATAGAAAAGAACAATGAGCTTATTATTATGCTCCAAGTTTGCTTAAACTTAGACATTAAAATGTTTATGGCCGCATAACGAAAAACAAACTCTTCTACTAACGGTGCAAGAAGAACAATTGAAATAAGTGCCACAGGAGATATTGCTGCTGCAGCGACTGTATTAGACGTATTTGCTGATTGCGTAGTTAGCTGAAATACACTCTTATCTAATACACTACCAACCATCTGCGCAAGAAATACGAATATGATCCCAACTAAAATCCATATGAATGATTTTCTTGATAATTTAATCGATAACTTTGGATCACTTATTAATTCTTTACTATATATAAGAAAAAAGATTATCAGCGTAAGTGAAAACCCAATTAGTTCCCAATGCACAAGAAGTTTTTGGATTGCTTGCTGTTGGTTTCCCTGAATATCATACCAACCTGTCTTTGCTAGCAATAGTACACCTATTATCCCTACAAATTGTGTCATAACAAAATAAATCAAAATGACGAAACCCGATTTATATTTAATACCACTACTCATATTCTTAATTCCATCCTCCACTTTCTTTATCTTTTCGATACCACTCATTACAGCAACAATAAGCACAAAATGCTAGATAACTAGCATTTCAGCTACTAATCGCTCCCACATAATTATTCTGCTTAGTTTTCTAACAAACTAATTCGTTGTAAAAACTTAACTGCAAAGTACCCTCTAAACTCTTCTAGAAAAACCACTTGCGTGCCACTCTCTGCTGTAAACTGATCTGTCCTACAAGTCCATACTTTTCCGTCATAACGCTTTGCCTCTAAGCAAGTGTGCATTACTACCTTGTCGCCTACCTTTAATCCGTCCATCACACCAAATACCGTTTGATATACTTCTTTATATCTACGTTTTATGAAATCAACTTGCTTCTTTGTTCTAACATTTGCAAAACGTCCCTTCATATAATCCGAGCAAACGTGATCTATATCTTCTGGAGGACCGGTAAAGTAAGTAGAGCATTGCTTACCTCCACTTGTTGTATAAGTCATTTCCACTCCACCACGTTCATCTTTTATCATTTCAAGTGTTGGCTTCATGCTTGCACCTCTTTTAATTCCACCTTCAATTTCTCTTGAAATCTCACAAATGTTTCATTTGAAAATCGAACAGCTGCACTTGGATATTTGTACTGAAAAAAACCGTCGTCAAATTGTATCTTTGTTTTGTCGTACCAATATTGAAATGCTACTTCATTTGAGTAATCTTCCAAATCTACCTGTAATTCCTCAATAAGCTTCCATTCTGTCCTTGCATCATCTTCTGTAAAGCGCCCTTCTCTGCGATCATATAGCAAATTCTTTTTGATATAAGTAATGGTTCCTTCAATATCAACCACATCTTCTTTTGCAATTTTGCAAAGTATCTGATCCGGTCTTCGGCTAATTAAGTATTCTTCTATACTTTTGTTTCTTCCTAATGAAAACCAATGAGAAAAGTTACCGAAGTCTGTAACAGCTGTAAAAACTCCGGATTGATCGTATAAAAATACCCCCCATCCTTCTCCATCTACTGACGGAACTGTATAACGATATGCGGCTGTTTGTGTCATTCTCATTTCTCCTTTTTTGTATGTAAATAAAGACTTTGTACAGTTATTTTGTTCGCCAATTTTTGTAGGATAACGCTCCTTTGTAATACGTAAAATCAACTCTAGGCAAAAGAATCCCCAGTTCCCTTCCGTCTTGATGAATACCAAACCAAATACCTTCATTTTCCCATGTATCCCGTCCTAATCGAATTTCTTTAAAGCTACTTACATACGGGTACAAAAATCTTTCTAAATAGGATTCATACGTATTTTGAAACATTGGAAAATATGCAGATACATCGGACATAGGGTCTTTATATTTTTCCTTATAATATTCGTAAAACTTCTCTCCCTCTATATCTAAAAAGAATTGAAATTCAATGCTTTCTTTCCCTTCTGGTGGAAATAATACATATATATCTTTAAACACTAGCTTCCTCCGTCCTCTTTATAAATGTTATATATTGATTTAACAATTATAATTCCATAGATATGTATCAAACCTCATGCAACCTTCAAATGCTTTAATCCCATTTCAAGCGCACCAGTTCCACCAAATCCTTGATTAAATAAAAGGGGAACATCATACTTCTTTGCGTACTCTTTTGCTACATCAATAGATACATGGCCACATGCACCTTTTTGAATGACAATAACATCACATTTTTTTATAACACTTCGAAAGGTTTTCTTTACGCCTCCGTGATTTTTCCCATCATGGAAAATAACCTGGCAATCTCTTTTTTTGGCCAACTTCTCTAACGTTCTTCCATTTGATCCACCTAAAACTAGAATTGTACTCATTCCCATTCACTCTCCTTATCTTTCTTCTTTATGTACGTACTTGGTGATGTTAATAACACAAGTGTACAAGCTACAATATTCATTAATACGAAACAAATTAATAATAATATAACGAAAATTGGTGACAACAAGATGAGAATAAAGCCACTTACTACCAAGCATATAAAAATAAAGCCATTGCTCATGTCTTCGTAACCATCTAGTCCTTGTACAATATTCAAACTATGCATCCATACTGTGATACTATCCCAATTTTCTATTAACAGATAGCCACCACCCAACAGAAAAGCCCAGCCAAGCAACGTTCCTAATAATCCAGAATTTCGTCCTATATAATACCCCGAAACAAAATTCGCAGCAGTACCAATTAACATTCTCATTTGTATTCCTCCATATCCATTTCATTTAGCGTTATATACAAATTTCTTTTAACCATGGTTTTATTATATCAGAAAATTATGAATATTAAATAAATAATTTTAGGTACTCTTTATTTTTTTATAAAAGGGTTGTGTTTTTCTCCACAACCCTCACTTTCTTCTTAATCCACAGGTACTTCTTCTTGTCCATGTGGAATTTGTTCAATTGGTGTTACAATTTGAGCATATTTGTTTACCTGCACTTTAAATTGTCGTGGTTCTAAGAAGTTTACCTGTTGAATTAAAACTTCAATATGAAACGTATCTACTTTTTTCCCACGATCAATTTTGGTAATACGCGCATTGTAAAACTTATCTCCATTTAGAAAATACCTTTGAACAGCTTCTGTAGCCAGCATACGCTCATTACTTGTCATCTTCATTGGTTCAATACCAAATCCAGCCTTTGTAAACAAATACGGAACATCATAACTACTATTAGAAATTTTTCGTAGTAAATCCTCTACAGTTTTTGTCTTTGCGATATATTCCTCTTCCTTTGTATCAAATCCCTTTGGCTTATCTCCAAGCATCTCGATTTCATCTTGATTGACTTGCTCTTCCTCTTGTACTTGAGATTTCATCATGTAACGATGAATCGTATTATAAGTAGCAACGCCTACTACCAACACAATAATCCCCAATATAACTAAGTACTTACGAGGCAGATTCGCTAACACATTCATGACTTTCTTCATTTCTTCACATCCCATATCAGTCTATAACATTACGAATTTGCGTCATATGTTGACCTCTTGCCGTATAGTTTAGACCTGTAATTTGTACACCTTTATTATCACCAATATGAATCATTCTTTGATTCCCCATATAAATTGCAACGTGCCCTGGGTTTTCATAGAAAATAAGATCCCCTGGTTGTGCATGATTGATATCTGGTACTGGTTTACCTTGTCCGACTTGAGCACCTGTCCAATCTCCAAGTTGTACACCTATGCTTGTTCTAAAGACATACTGCGTAAATCCTGAACAATCTGAAGAGCCACCTGGTGGATTACGGTCTCCTAATACATATCTGACTTTTCCTTGCCCTAGCCATTTTTTCGCTTCTTCCAGTACCTTTTGTCGTTTAGCATTTGTCATGGTAGGAGAACCACCAGATGATAACCCTGGATCATCATTTTTCTTAAAGAACTTCATTGGATCCATCGGTTGATCGTTTATACGAATTTGGAAATCTAAATGGACAGCGTATCCAAGCATGTTCAGAACACCACCAACATAGTTAGAACCACCCATTTCCCCGATAATTTGTCCTTTTGTTACCATAGTTCCTGGAGTAACTGAAATCTTACTCAAGTGTAAATAACGGGATACAATGCCATTTCCATGGTCAATATAGACACCTAGACCACCGTAGTTTACATATCCTGTTTGAGCTGTAACTATTCCTGCTTCCATCGACCATACAGGGTCTCCTGGTTTTCCAGCGGTCATGGCTCCAATATCTACAGCATTATGCGGTTTGTTATTATGAATTTCATCAAATGTACCTGTAATACGCCCTGATTTCGTTGGCCATTTCCAACCTTTATCAGAAATCCATTCTCCATCTCCATTTGCTACACAACCTAAATCCTTGTAATATTTTAAAACTTTGGAAACATATGTAAAATCCCCGTAACACGCATTTACCTTGGTTCGAAAGTTATTCGGATCGGAGCAACCACCTGGATTTAAATGATTCTTACTTCTTGAGAACTCAATAGCTGTTTCTTCTGAATAGCCACCCTTTGCTAAAGCGTAACTAATAAAACCTTCGCCAAAGTTGTATGACTGCAAAGCGAGTGCAATGTCACCATTGGCCTTTCCTAGTACATCTTTAAATTCCCGTACACCTGCTTCTATAGAAATATTGGGATCTTTAATACACCCTACACGAGCATTTCCCTTTACACCAATACAAGATGAGCTCATATCTCCATATTGCCCCTCTGAAGCCTGCATCGGGTCATTTCCTGCTCCACCTGATTCCTGCATCATTTGGGCAGCCAAAATACCAACATATTGAGCAACACCATGTTTTTCTGCCATTTCTTTAATTTTTGGAAGATATCCTGTAACTTTTGCATTAAGATTGACAGGCTCCCCGCCAGGGCTCACATTACCTACACACATACCACCAACAAAATTACTAGAAGGTGCTAGATGTCCATACATACCTTCTAACATCCCGGCTTCTAATATCTCACGCGCACGCTCTTTTTGACTTTTACTAAACTTTGCGAGTTCCATAGCTTTCTCTAGCCCATGAGAAGATGTTGTCACTTTTTTACTTCCACTCGCATTAATCTCATCTATTTTTTTCTTAAAATCTGTATCTCCTAATATCTTTTTTACATCTGGTCCGGAGTAACTTTCAGATTTTGTTTTTTGCATCTCCTTTTTCTTTTTTTCGCAAGGACCATTCGGTCCCGCCTCGCATACCTCTTTTTCCGTATATTCTTCATATTGGATATCCAAGAAATATGATATAGCATCATGCGGATCTTTACCAGTTAAATCATTATCATATCGTGCCATGTCAAAGGCGACGACCTCTTTCCAATCCACATTCAAAGCCATTGAGACTTCCATATATTTTTTTACTTGTTCCTCTGTCTTATCTTCATCATCGGTAAAAGGTACAAAAGAGACTAAAATCACACACACAGCAATAATTACTCCCATTACCAAAGCGGCAGGTACTCCAACCGCTGCTACAACAGCACCCACAATTTTTAATATACCTGCTTTTAGCATTTTGGCAGCAGCTTTCGCTGCCGCCCTTCCTGCTTTTCCTGCCAATTTTGCCATCTTCCCGCGTGCTTGCATCCCTTTTTTCTTAATAAAGTGGGAAGCTACATCTTTTAAAGGATTACTTTTTTTCTGTTCATTTGGATCGTTAGGATTTTGACTCATAGACTTATCACACCATATTTTCCATTTTGAGAATTTCTTCCTCTTCGCTGCGCTAAGCGAGGATTTGGCGCAAATGGAATCAGATTTTGCGGGTCATGTTCTGATAAATTCAGATGCGTCTCTGTACGAACAACTTCGTCCTGTGTATGTGTGACTAAAATTTCTTCTTTTGGCTTAATACTACTGTCTTTCACTTCACAAGCTCTTTCAATCCTTTGGTTTGCTTGTAAACGCGTATCTCCTTTTCCGAATGGCGAAATACGTGACACTGTACCGTCTGTTGTTGTCGCAACCATGTAACTACGATCTCTTTCTACCACCATTTGTACATTCTTATAACCACCTTGGTCTAAATCAGACATATAGAAGTGACCATTGTCTACCTTGTGATTGACCGTAAGTGGTGGTTCATTAAATACCGGTTTCTGTTGCAACGGTCTTTGATTTTGATTTCCTACTAATTGATTTGGATTTACATTGATCGAGCGATTGATATTGATTTTTCCACCACTTGAATCTTGTATATAGGCTGGAGATGCTTTCGCACCATTACGATACTGCGTTAATTGTCCATCTGAAATATTTAAGTCCTGATATACGACTTGTCCAGATCGTATACTGCTATCTCCACTACCATAACGAGATACAACTTGCGTCATACCACTAGCGTCTTTTGCTTCAATCCAAGATTTATTATTTGTCGTCACAAGACGTACGGCACCTTTTACAACCGATTGCGCGCCTGTATGATCTGTTGTTGTCGGTACCATCTGTTGAATTTCCTGAATCTCTTTTGCTTCTGTACGAACTGCACTGTTATACGGATTATGTTTACTTACCATACGTGCAGTTGCTTGATAAGCACCCGCACCACCAATCACACCTGCGGCGTAACTTAAGCCTTTTGTCACATTATAGTGACGCTCTGCTGCATTCCCACCTAATGATGTATTAACTGCAGCAGTAGTCCCACTTATTACTCTTTGTACTGCATTCCCTCCGGATTGTTGTACAGCACTCGCGGCACTAAAGTATGCATTTGATACCGTATCAATGCGATCCGCAAGCATAAGGTGTTTCGCACCTTCCATTACACTCATGCCAAGTTTTGTACTTTGCTGTGTCATACGTCCCACTGCGGAAGTTGGGATAGACATTTTACCAGCACTTTGTGCAATATTCGCTACACTTGTTGATGCATCTGCATAAGAGCGTTCAATTTCCGCAACGGAAAGATCTCCTGCACGTGCTATACTCGCTTGCGTTTGTGTCGCTGCATATACAGCTTTATTGATTGCGCCACCTGTCGCAACGCCATGTGAACGAACACCTTGAATCGCACTAGTAATTCCAGAACCTACTTGTTGGCTCACCGTTCCAAGACTTGCATGGCTTTGTAAACCTTTCGTTAATTGCGAAGCAAAGGCATCTTTATTAATATACGATTGATTATGTAGACTCTTACCACTCATATCTTTTGCCTGTACGGGCATCGCTCCCGCTTGTACTGCCGCTTGTTGTGCGACTGCTTTAAATTCATTTCCTTTTTCATTCAGGTGAGACTGCCAAGCTTGCTCTTTTTGTGGTTGAGACATAGTTGGAGACAACTTTTTCATAAAGCTTGCCTGTTGTTCTGCTGCATAGCCCTGTTTAAAGGATTCTGTAGAGGCTTGTACTAGGTTCCCAACATTACTTACTTGTTTTGCTTGCTGACTTCCATTTCCACTTGTCAAACCGTGTGTTTTCACACCATTAACTGCCTTCTGAATACCTGCCGAACTGGATATACCCATAGCATTTAAACCAGGATCTTTTTGTAACTGTTGTGATAAATGAGAAGCGAAAGCTTCTTTATTCGCATAGTTTGTACCGTCTTTTTGCTGTACAATACCAGCTGATTCCGCCGCTTGTTGTGCATAATTTTTGAAGCCTTGTACTTTTTGATCTAAATGCTTATTCCATGCTGCTTCTTTTTCTTGTTGCGGCATATCTGCAGGGAATTGTTTCATAAATCCAGCCTTATGGTCTGCACTATACGCTTTCTTAAATGCAGCAGTAGAAGCGCCGACAAGAGCACCGACTTGTCCCATATATTGATGGCCACTTTCTAACGTTTCTCCTTTTACATCCTCGACTGCTTTTCCGACTTTTCCTAATGCAAGTCGAGAAGCAAACGCATCTTTATTCACATAGGACTTATCAAACAGATTATTTCCTTGTTTGTCCTTCGCATCAACTGGCATAGCTCCCGCTTTTGTTGCCGCCTGTTCTGCGTGATTTCTAAATCCTTGTACCTTTGTGTTCAGATGATCGTTCCAATGTTTCTCTTTCTCTTCTGCTGACATATTTTCTGGTAACTGACTCATAAACGTGTCTTTATGGTCTGCCTCATACCCCTTTTGGAATGCATTCGTTGCAGCCTTTACTAAATCTCTAGCATTTCCATATGGTGTAGCGGCTTTCTTCATATTTTGTAAATCTTGTTTCCGCTGATTTGAGAAACGAGACATTTGATCACTATTTGTTTTCGCTACTTTTTTAGCAATCTCTGCATCAGATGCACCAGGGAATGCTTGTTTTAAACGGCTTGCAACTGCAGAATCCGGATTATCTGCTTTCCAATTTTCAAAGTCTTTTGTAGCTAAATCCTGTGCGATATCTTCATCGGTTAGTTCCGGATAAGATTCGCCATTTAGATTTGAATACGTGTCCGCACCCTTTTTTACACTGAAACCAATATGTTTTCCTAAAGCCACAGCTCCTTCGCCGACTGCAGCAACACTTCTACCAGCCACTGCACCAGGAGCACTACCTAATGCACTTCCAACTTGCGATCCTGCTACCATCGCTCCCGGTCCAAGACCAGCTCCCGCTGCCATACCTGCAAGTCCTGTCGCTGCTTTACCAATTGAACTTCCAATTTGACCAGCTTTTAACATACGAGCTGCACGAGATGTTGTACCAACATCTGTCCCTAAATTCGCTCCTAATGCATCTTTCGGGTTATCCGCATCTTCTTTATTATCTTTCTCTCCATCTTTCTTTTCTTTCCCTTTATCTTTTGCGCTGCGGTAGTCATCACGAACACCTTTAACTAGCCCGGCCACACTTGCTAAAGCACCCATACCCATCATCGTACCTGCTCTATGAATACCAGCGGATGCATTGGTGCTAAGGCCAATAAAGCTTTTCACGATTTCACCAACTGGGATAAACATCGCAAGTAATATTAATTTTATAATAGGATTTTGCGCACCCCCAATAAGTGTAATAACTAACCATAGGGTAATTGCGTGAATCGCTTGAATTAATACTGCACCCATAAGTTCACGAATCCAATATAAAGTCTGTTGTTTCTTTTGTGGGAACATCCACATTCCTACCATTACAGGGCCTAGTAACATTAATACGTATAGTGTCACAGCACGCATTAAATAATAAAAGTTTGCCCATATCATTAATCCAGCTTCAATAAATAGTCCGAATATGATAAACATATAATCATTTTTATGGTCTTTCATTGAAAGTTCTGTAATCGTCTTATTATCTGCCAGTCCATTCTTTAATAGAGGTATTTGCTGATCTGGGTTAAAATTCCCTAACGCCTCTTTAAACTCTACTATAATCCAAGAATTTAGATCAAAAATAAAATTATAAAAGAAATCTAAATGCCAGAGGCAAATCGAGATAATCATTAAGTCTTTTGCATATTCAATTAATGCCGTGCGATTATTTGGATTCAGAGTCGTTGCTGAATATTTTGCTGCTGTAATTACTACACTGACGAGAACACAAAAAGCAACAAGTTTAAACATGACAGGCATACCGGTATCTAATACATTCGTAACTGCATTCTTTTCATATAAAAAATCTAGATTAGATTTATCTCCACCAAAGACTAGAACTGGAATAGTATCCATAAATCCATAAATAGGCGCTAGTAGGGCCTTTACCATATGGATAACAAGGCCTCCGACCCAATCTATTATTTTCTCAAGCATAATTTCACCTTCCTTTACAAAGGTACGCTACTATCCTGCGTACCCTTGTACTTTCTTCATATTGTTTAAAAGCTCTTGAAGTACCGCTTCATTCGATTCAATAAACATCATTTCTTTATCTGATGGATCTGTTTGAATCCAAACCGAACTATCTCCTACACGGAAGATTCCTTCTCCTTTTCCAGGGTTGTTTAGGATAATATCTAACTCCCCAGCAGTTAAGTTAAAGTTCTCTTGAATCTTTTTCTTATCAATCTTATTTTGTTCTAAGAAGAAATAAGAGAAAGTAGATTGCAAGATACCACGAGCTTTTACATTTTCTAAAATACGAACAAAGTCCTGACTTGCCCAACACATACCGGCATTTCTTTTACGTGAACGACGTGCTACTTTTTCTAAGAAGTTAACCGTTTGTTCATAATCGATAAACTGCCACATCTCATCCACATACAGTACTTTTCGTTTGATAGCGTGTTCTGGACTCTTAATCCAGTGCTCCCAAATATAGTTCAAGATAACGTGGAAAGCGATTGGTTTTAAGAATCCTTCTTCTAAATGACTAATATTAAAGTTAACAACACGTGATTCATTTAACTGTGTTTCTACACCACGACCAAAATGACTTTGCCCATCAAATAATGGTTTTGACCCATCACGTAAGAACGGACGAATCGTAGCGATTAACTCTTCTGCCTTCACATCGTCTCCATGATGTTCTACTATGACATCGTAGATTTCTTTTAACTCCGGCTCTGGCTTTCTTACTTGAGACTGAATTAATTGTCCATCCACCTTCTTCACTTCATCTGTATATAAAGAAGAAGGATGTGAAGTAATACCATGTTTATCAAACACTTCACGGATTGCATCTTCTAGCATCGTACGTTGGAATACATTTAATCCTGGTTGATCAAAGTCTTGCCCACGAATAATAATGTCAAAGAATCCTAGTATTTCATTGATTTTCTCTAAAATTGGTACAAATCTCACATACTTTACGCCATCACGTTCTACGAGTTCTTTCTTATCATATTGTTCAAGTGCTTCTAGTTCTTCATCTTTATCCGTAATCTGAAGCTCTGTTACAGCAATTGCACAAGGGTTAATAATGATATTACTTTCAGGTGAAATGTTTAGGTTAATACCACCTAAACGTTTTGTAATTTTTACAAACTATGATGATAGGTAAGGCTTTGATGTAATCTCCACCTTTTCCCCCACCTCACACCGTACGTGCTAGTTTCCTAGCAT